>JBEGNB010000169.1:0-3315 GCA_041182785.1 Bacteroidota bacterium | reverse complement strand
GATATAGCCGTCGCTGGTATAGATAACGCCGGATCCGGTGCCGGATCGGGGTTGCGGCTCGAAGCCGAATCCCGAGCCAAAGAAGTACTCAAAGGGGTTGGAGTAGCGCAGGTTTCTCTGGCGTTCATAGGCCGATGCCTTGCTTTCTGATGCCTTGATATGCACGACGGCAGACATGGATCGCTCGGCGGCTTTGGTGAAGTCAAAAGCAGGAGGTGCACCCCCGTAGTTCGCCAGCTTTGCAAAAGACTGCTGCTGTGGGAGGTTGTTTACTGCAGGTTCTTTGTCGGTTAGTTTTACAGCCGCAAAAGTGACAACGCCACCCATGGCGCCGGCTAACAAGGTTGACCAAATCGTTCGCATAGTACTGAGTTGGAATTGAATGATTTTGATGAAATTTGCGACGCGAAAATCCGGGAACCCAAAAAGGTTTTTTCCCGTTATTGTTAGCGTCATTCGTTTCAAAAACCGGAGTAAATTCATCCTGTTCCGAAACGAACCAATGCAAAACTAAACGACACAGACAGGCTTTTGCTTCACCATTTCGGCACTTTAACGCCATATTAACCACTGTTTTACATGAATAGCCGTCCGACAGAGGTCGCTCAACTGGTACCGATACTGCGCCCCGAAACGCAGCTTGAGCGGGATTTGATCTCTGTTCCCGCTTTTCAGTATGGATTGCTGTGGGGCGAACCGCGCTTCGGCCACCCGGAAGGCGTGGTCGGACTGCATGTTGGTGAAGTACTTGAAAATATTAACCGGATTCCGGAACTGGATGCCAGAGAACGCGAACAACTCCGTCTCGTTGCACTTTCTCACGACACATTCAAGTATGCCGAAGACCGCTCCAGACCCCGGAACTGGGAAAAACATCACGCCGTGCTCGCCAGAAGGTTCATGGAGCAATATACGTCAGATACAACGGTACTCGACCTGATTGAAGCCCATGACGACGCATATTACCTCTGGCTGGGTGCCGCCAGGAGCGGAGGCGTTGTGCATATCGAAAAATTCTTTGAACGCGCAGGCGCCAACCTTCGGCTGTATTATTTGTTTTTCAAGTGTGATACACAAACCGGCGACAAAACCCAGGCACCACTGCGCTGGTTCGAGGAACTGATGAAAGATCACTTCGATCCGGTGGTTATACGTCCGAACTGGCCATGGGAAAAGCAAAAAATGGTTACAAAAAATAAATAATTACACAACAGGGTTAAAAATACTTAACTTTGCAGTTCAAAAATCAATACAGCAGTTCCCGCACATGAGGCAGTTAAAAATAACGAAGTCCATTACCAACCGGGAGAGCCAGTCTCTCGAGAAATATCTTCAGGAAATTGGCAAAGTGGATCTCCTCACGCCTGAAGAGGAGGTGGATCTCGCCAAACGAATCAAGCAGGGCGACCAGATTGCACTCGAGAAACTTACCAAGGCCAATCTTCGTTTCGTGGTTTCTGTAGCCAAGCAATACCAGAATCAGGGTCTCAGCCTCTCCGACCTGATTAATGAAGGTAATCTGGGCCTTATCAAGGCTGCCCAGCGCTTCGACGAAACCCGGGGATTCAAATTCATCTCCTACGCTGTATGGTGGATTCGTCAAAGTATCCTCCAGGCACTCGCCGAACAAAGCCGTATTGTGCGCCTCCCGCTCAACAAGGTAGGTTCACTGAATAAAATAAACAAGGCATTCTCCGAACTCGAACAAGCCTACGAACGCGAACCCAGCCCGGAAGAACTCGCAGAAATTCTCGAAATTTCTACTGATGAAGTGGAAACAACGCTCGGCGTCGCCGCCCGCCACGTTTCTATGGATGCCCCTTTCGTGGAAGGTGAAGACAACTCGCTGCTCGATGTACTGGAAAATACCACTATGCCCGGCACCGACTCACACCTCGAATACGCCGACTCCCTTCGCCGCGAAATCGAACGTTCGCTGGGTACACTCACCGACCGCCAGGCCGATGTAATCAAACTGTATTTCGGTATCGGAGTCGAACACCCGCTTTCTCTCGAAGATATCGGTGATAAATTCGGCCTTACCCGCGAGCGCGTACGACAAATCAAAGACAAGGCAATCAACAAGTTGCGTGCCACCAGCCGCAGTAAACTGCTGAAAACCTATCTGGGGGCATAAAAATACCCTACCAAACATATAGACTTTTTACCGGCAAGTCGTACCTTTGCCGCAGAAAGCCTTTCGGTTGTTTCCGGAAGGCTTTCTGATTGACAAAAGGACGCTCGCATGATTCAATTCTTGTCACAACCCTGGCCCTGGTATATCGCAGGTGTGCTCATCGGCCTCACCGTACCGGCCCTGCTGCTGCTTGGAAATAAAATATTCGGTATTTCTTCCAATCTCCGCCACATCTGTGCCGCCTGTTTTCCCGCCGGAATTCCCTTCTTCAAATATAACTGGAAAAGGGAGCTGTGGAATCTGTTTTTCGTGGGCGGTGTTGTTATTGGTGGTATTATTGCTTCAACAGTACTGGCAGATAATTCGCCCATGGTAATTGGTGAAACTACCAAAGCCTCCCTCGGACAAATGGGAGTCCGCGATTTCAGCGGACTGATGCCTTCCGATCTGTTCGGTACGGCTCATATTTTGTCGCTGAAAGGGCTCTTTTTCATGGTAGTGGGTGGCCTGCTGGTTGGATTCGGCACCCGGTACGCCGGCGGATGTACCAGCGGACACGCAATAAGCGGACTCGCCAGTCTGCAATGGCCCTCACTGGTGGCTACCATCTGCTTTATGGCCGGCGGATTTATCGGAACATGGGTACTACTCCCCCTCATCTTTAAAATCATTTGATATGTCAGGTGTGAAAGTAACCGATGCGCGCCTGCGCGCCGACGCCTGCGAGGCATCCAATAATCAGGAACAGCCGGAATCTATTTCTGGCAACCTGAGATATACGCTGATCGGCATTGTTTTCGGAATCGTCTTTGTGAAGGCCGAAATTGTCTCCTGGTTCAGAATTCAGGAGATGTTTCGCCTCGATTCGTTCCACATGTACGGTGTCATCGGGACGGCTGTTGTAACAGGAGCACTGTCCGTTTTTCTGATCAGGTTTTTTAAAATAAAAACCATTCAGGGGGAAGAGGTGGTTTTCCCGAAAAAAACTTTCAACAGAGGGCAGGTTTACGGCGGCCTGCTGTTCGGACTGGGCTGGGCACTCACAGGGGCATGCCCCGGACCTCTTTTCGCACAGATTGGAGCGGGTTACCTGGCAATACTTGTTACATTACTCAGTGCAGTGGCCGGAACCTGGCTGTATGGCTACTTCAGGGATAAATTGCCACACTGAATAATAA
>JBEGNB010000168.1:0-5659 GCA_041182785.1 Bacteroidota bacterium | reverse complement strand
GGGGCCGGACTGTCGGGGTCAATAGCGGAGAAATCGCGTTGCCAGCGCTGATTTTTGATATTGATAATACCTTCGCCGGTGTAGATGAGTCCGTGGCGCGCGTTGCGCGTGGGCATGACGCAGTCGAACATGTCAATACCGCGGGCGATGCTCTCGAGAATATTCTCGGGCGTACCCACCCCCATCAGGTAGCGGGGTTTGTCAGCGGGCAGAATATCTGTCACCACCTCTGTCATGGCGTACATATCTTCAGCGGGTTCGCCCACCGACAGACCGCCGATGGCGTTGCCTTCTCGTTCAAAAGAGGCAATCACTTCAGCCGATTTTCTGCGGAGATCGGGAAAGGTACTGCCCTGTACAATGGGGAAAAGTGTTTGTGAGTATCCGTAGAGCGGCTCTGTGTTGTCGAATCGTTCTATGCATCTGGCCAGCCAGCGGTGGGTGAGGCCGAGCGATTTTTCGGCGTATTTATAGTCGCACGGATAAGGAGTACACTCATCGAAAGCCATGATGATATCGGCGCCGATGACCCGCTGTATGTCCATCACGTTCTCGGGCGTAAATGTATGCTTCGATCCGTCAATATGGCTCTGGAAGGTGACGCCCTCCTCCTTTATTTTCCGGCGGTGCGCCAGCGAGTACACCTGAAATCCGCCACTGTCGGTTAGCACAGGCCCTTTCCATCCGTTGAATTGATGGATACCGCCGGCTTCCCGGAGTACTTCGAGGCCCGGGCGCAGGTACAGGTGGTAGGTATTCCCCAGACAAATCTGTGCGCCGATATCGTCGCGGAGTTCGTGCTGATGAACAGCCTTCACCGTGGCGGCGGTACCTACGGGCATAAATATAGGCGTCTCGATTTCACCGTGGCCGGTCGAGATGAGTCCGGCGCGCGCGCGTGAACCGGGGTCGGTATGTAGCAGGGTAAATTGCATAGTAAGTTTCGCCCCGGGAGGCGGATTTTTAACACAGAAAAATCACTGAAGTTCTCCGGAGAGCAGGCGTATGCGCAGCTCCGCGATTTTCAGGTTGTAGAGTACCATATCTCTGCGGGCCAGCGACTGTTCCAGTGTATTCTGTGCGGTTTGTGGTTCGAGTCCGCTGGTGGTGCCTACGCGGAATCGCTCGGTGCTTACCGACAGATTTTCGCGGGCTGCCTTGAGGTTTTCCTCTTCGAGGGCAAGTAACTGTCGCTGAATTTCGAGTGCTGCAAACTGGTTGGCGAGTTCTGTTTCGACGATGGCGCGCTGGTTATCCACCCTGATCTGAGCCTGCATAGCGGCTACGCGTGCCGTTTCCACCTGTCGCTGTACATTTCCGCCGGTATAGAGCGGGAGAACCAGTCCGGCGCCAACGGTAAAACCGGCCTGCGTGTTATTGAGCAGGAATCCGGCACCGTTGTCGGTGCGCTGGGCACTGAGCTGGGCGTTTCCGGTGATACGGGGTTTGTTGAGCGTCCGGTTTTCCTCCACCAGAATAGCGGCAATTTCGGCACTTTTCTGAAAAGACAGCACGGTCGGGTTTTGAGCCAGTACTTTGTCGCGGGTGGAGTTGAAATCGGGAGAAAAGATGTTTTCGATGGACTGTTGCGTTTCGAACGGCGTATCGGCGGCCCTGGCGAGCAGTCGGTTCAGGTTGCGTTTGGCGGTTTCGGTGGTGTTTTTTTGCAGAATCAGATCGGCTTTGCGCTGGTTTAGGTCAATACGCGCCTGCAGGGCATCTGTTTGCGCTGCGAACCCGGCGGCGAGGCGTGCTTCGGCGATGCGAAGGCGCTCTTCGTTGAGCGCGATAACCTCCTGCAGCGCTTTTTCCTGCATTTTACTTCTTGTGATGTCGTAGTAGGCTACCAGAACATTGGCTGCGGTAGTTTGAACGCTGTTTTTCAGGTTCAGCTGACCGAGGGCATCTGTTTGTTCAAGCCGGTTTTTGGCGATAAACATACGACGGCCATCGAAAACAGTCCAGGCGAGCTGCACCCCTGCGTTGGCCGCATTGAAAGGTGCCCCGGAGGACACAAACTCGTTTCCGTTGGCCAATTTCTGCTGGAAGGCGCTGAGGGTGAAATTTTCGTTCACTACCAGATTGACATTGGGTAACATTCCGGCATTACCCTTTGTATTGTTCAGGTGAGCTATATCGGCATCACCCTGTGCAATACGGATATCGTAATTGTTTTCGAGGGCAATCCGGACAGCCTCTTCCGGAGAGAGTATGGCTCCCTGAGCAGACAATTGCGTGCAGAAAGCGGCCAGCGGCAGCAGCAGGAATGAAAGTAAAACAGATTTCATCTCGCAAAAGTAACAACGGGATCGCAGAATACTGCTTCAAAAACGACAGGGAACGGATAAATGTCACCCACTGACAGAGCGAATACTGTATTTCTGAGCATGTTGTTAGCTACCTTTGCACTCCGAAAAGTAAAGCCTTAACCAATAATTCAAATTCATGGAATCACTCCTGAGCAAATACAAGGAGAAAAAGCCCGAGATCGTGTTTGAATGGCACGATGAGGAAACCGGCGCCGAGGGCTGGATCGTCATTAACTCGCTGAGAAACGGTGCTGCCGGAGGTGGAACCCGCATGAGAAAGGGCCTCACCCGGGGAGAAGTAATCTCTCTGGCCAAGGTTATGGAAGTGAAGTTCAGTGTTTGCGGTCCGCCTATTGGTGGTGCCAAGAGCGGTATCAACTTTGACCCGAATCACCCCGACAGGCACAAGGTACTCGAAAAGTGGTACAAGGCAGCCCTGCCCATTCTGAAACATTATTACGGTACGGGTGGCGATCTGAATGTGGATGAGATCAAGGACGTAGTTCCGATAACCGAGGACCTGGGTCTTTGGCATCCGCAGGAGGGGATTGTCCGCGGGCATCTGAAAGCCACCGAGGGACAGCAGATTAATTTGCTGGGCCAGTTGCGCTACGGGTGTACCAAAATAGTGGAGGACGCAGAATATCTGCCGGGAAAAACGGATGTACGCTATGCTGTGGCGGACCTGATTACCGGTTATGGTGTTGCCGAGTCAGTGAAGCACTACTACGATCTGTACCATCAGTCAACCCCCGCCGGCAAAACAGCCATCATACAGGGTTGGGGCAACGTCGCTTCGGCGGCGGCTTCCTATCTGGCCAAAATGGGTGTGAAAGTAGTGGGAATAATTGACCGCGACGGTGGCATAATAGCACCGGACGGACTTGCTGCAGAGGAGGTTGAAAATCTGTTCAATACTAAAAATGGCAATAAACTGTCTGCTGCCGGGATGATTCCGTTTGAAGAGGCCAATGCCCGGATATGGGGCCTCGGGGCTGATATCTTCATACCGGGAGCGGCGTCCAAACTCATCACCCGCGAGCAGACCGACCAGCTGCTGGCTGGCGGTATCGAAGTGGTTGCCTGTGGAGCCAACGTACCCTTTGTGGATGACGAAGTGTTCTTTGGGCCCACCGCGAGCTATGCTGACGGGCAGACTGCTCTCATACCCGATTTTATCGCCAACTGTGGAATGGCCCGTGTATTTGCCTACCTGATGCAGCCCGATACGGCTATGACCGACAGAGCTATTTTCGGCGATACGTCGGCCACAATACGGCGTGCACTCGAGGAAGTGATAAAAATTAGCCCGGAACCCCGAAAAATATCATCATCTGCCTTACTTTTGGCGCTGAAAAAGCTCGGCATATAAATATTTATGCCGAATATTGCGCGATAATTCAGAAAATCAACCTTTCAACGACTGTCAAACGGTACACAATGCGCCCCCAGGCCCTTCCGTTTACAGATAAACATGATTACATTCATCAATTAAAGAATCAACCTTATGATGGTTCGCAACTTAACACTTGCACTACTGTTCACCTCTGCATACGTGGGTCTGCAGGCTCAGAGCGCTGCTGGTTACCGCTCCCTTTCTCCTGCTGCGGATCAGTGGGAACTGGGTGTTGACCTCGGCACGCCTACTATCTCTTCTGGCGAAATTGACGCCAAATTCCCGGGAATCGGTGCAGGCCTGCACGTACGCAAGGCATTCGGACATGCCTTCTCTTTCCGCGCAAGCGCACTTTACGCTTCCATGAAGAACGAAAATGAACGCCCCGACCTGCGCTCTTCCGAGAGCAGCTGGATCTCCGGAAGCGGTCAGGCTGTAGTTACGCTGAACAACCTTCTGTTCCGCAAGCCCAACAGCAAAATCGGCGTGAACGTGTATGCCGGTCTGGGTGTTACCAAGTTCACTACCGACGCCAAGAGCGTTGTTTTCGCTACAGATCCTTCTACTGCAAAAGACGGTTCTGTTGAAGGCACCAATGCTTTCTTTGAAAGCGGTCTGGGTATTGCTTACCGCGTGAACTCAAAGTTTAACATCGGTCTGGAGTACTCTTTCATCAACACCCTGGGTGCTGATGCCGACCTGCTCGACGGCGACGAGGCTGTTACACCAAGTGGTTCAAGCTACAATGGTCGCGACGTGGTTCGCTGGCCACACCTGTCGCTGAACTTCAATCTCGGCAAAGACAAATCCGAGCCGCTGTACTGGGTTAACCCGCTGGGCGCTACAGGCGAGGCTATCGCAGCACTGGAGGCTCGTCCGGTTTACGACCCGACTGATACCGACGGCGACGGCATCATCGATGCCATCGACAAAGAAACCAACAGCCCTGCGGGCGCACGTGTAAACACAAATGGTGTTACACTCGACAGCGACGGCGACAAGGTTCCTGACTACAAAGACAAAGAGCCTTATTCTCCTCCGGGCTACCCTATCAATGCTGACGGCGTTGCTCAGGTTCCAAAGGCAATCACAGAGGCTGATGTTAACCGCATCGTTGACGCCAAGATTGCAGCTATCAAGATTCCCGAGCCAAAGACAGACTGGTTCCTTCCCAATGTAGGTTTTGCTGACAACAGCTACACTGTTCGCAGCAGCGAAGCCGAGAAACTGCACTATGTTGCTACTGTGCTCAAGAACAACCCGAACATCAAAGTGGTGGTAGTTGGTCACACAGATGCACGTGGTTCTGAGGGTTACAACAACGTACTGTCTTACAACCGCGCGAAATCAGCGATTGAGGCACTGGTTTCCCAGCATGGCGTAAGCCGCGATCGCCTGATCCTGAACTGGGCCGGCGAGGGCAGCAAACTGGTTTCTTCCAGCTCTTCCAACGGTATGAACCGTCGTGCGGAGTTCCACGTAGCCAAGGGTGAGACAGAAATGGCTCGTCCGGAAGGCAAAGAGGCTGGCAAAGGCAGCTTCAAAGGCAACAAAGACGCAGGTTATTAATTCTGCTCTGATTTGAATATGTACGGGGGCCAGGCGATATTCGTCTGGCCCCCGTGTTTTTAAAGCGCGTCAGTGTCCGCCGCGCTTTTTAGCCTCATTCCACAGTACATCCATTTCGGCGAGTGTCATTTCAGCCAGCGGTCGCGGTGCGTTTTTTTCCTGTTTTCGACACTGGGACACCCAAAATAAACATGTTTTTTGGCGCAAATAGCTGATATACAACATCTTACATTTTTTATAAAAAAATGTGTCGAAAACAGGTGTTTTTTGAGACTGTTCAAAACTTCATCATTATGGTTTTCTGGGTGGACTAAATCTGAAAATCAGCTAATAATGGCATAGAACCATTACTTTCTCTACTTATTCATGGCACCCCTTTAGTGTT
>JBEGNB010000167.1:0-3116 GCA_041182785.1 Bacteroidota bacterium | reverse complement strand
ATCTGGAACGGTGCGAAGGATTATGCAGCTTATCGCACGCTGAAAGGCTTCAATGTTTTGCTCGCTGATGTGGATGAATTATACGATCAGTTTGCCTGGGGTGTCCGAAAGCATGTGTTGGGCATACGCCGCTTCGCCGATTTCCTGATCGATAACAACACGACGCCTCCGTCACACCTGCTGCTGTTAGGCAAATCCGTTCTCGGCCATGATGCACGGACCGGTGCTAACTACAACCTGAATATAGTTCCCACCTTTGGAGAGCCGGCCTCCGATCAGATGTATACCGCACGTCTGAATTCCGGATTTTTCAGACCGGAGATTTCTACGGGTCGCGTATCGGCACAGAACGAAGCGGATGTCACCGCTTACCTCGACAAGCTCATCGCCTTCGAACAGCAGCAAACACTACCACCCGCCGCATGGATGAAGAATGTCTTGCATTTCGGTGGAGGTACGGATATTGCGGAGCAAAACCTGCTCGCATCCAAATTGTCCGTGTACAAGGGTGTGGTGGAGGATACGCTCTTCGGTGGGAAAGTCACCACCATCCTGAAAAGTTCGACCGATCCCATACAGATCAATCTGAGCGAGTTCATTCAGCAGAAAATCGACTCGGGCTGCAGCATGATGACTTTTTATGGCCATGCAGCAGGTACATCCTTCGATATCTCCACTGATGATCCTGAGAATTACAACAACAAAGACCGTTATCCGGTAGTGCTTGCCCAATCTTGTTTCATCGGAGATATACATACGCCGGGCAGATTGCTCAATGAGCGGTTCGTACTGGCACCTGAGAAGGGCTCTGTCGCTTTCATCGCCGTTCCCGACAAGGGTTTGATTGATCCCCTGGATGTGTACTCCGCCCGATTCCATGAAATAAATTTCAAGGAAGACTATGGAAGCCCTCTTGGTTCGGTGATGCGCAGCACAATCACAGACATCCTTGATTCATCGTTTGACATCAAGAGCGTTTGCATGAACATGACCTTGCACGGTGATCCTGCTATCGTAATGAACATGTACGAATTCGCGGATTATGTTGTGGAGAATCCAGGCATCACCTTCGAACCCGCACTGGTCACCACGGAGCTTGATTCCTTCAAAGTGAAAATAGCAGTGGCCAATTTGGGTAAGAATGTCAGTGACTCCATCCATATCCTCCTGAGCCGTACACTGCCCAATGGCACCAAGCGCGACACCATCTTTCCCATCCCTTACATCACAGGGCAGGACACGGTTAGCGTGACCCTGGCAGTGGATTTCAAAGACGGTGCAGGTCTAAATCTCTTCGAAGTGACCGCAGATGTGTACAATGAGGTGGACGAAGTGGATGACGCTGGTAACAATGTAGCCAATGCACAGCTGCTGATCAATTCCACCGATATCAATCCTGTTTACCCGCAAGAGTTCGCCATTGTGCCGTCTTCCTCAGTGGAGCTGAAAGCGACTACTGCGAACTTGTTTTCTGCGCCGCGTTCCTACCGGTTCGAAGTGGACACATCAGCCTTTTTTGACAGTCCCTTCAAGCTCTCCGGTTTGGTCGCGAATGCTTTTGGCATCGTTTCATGGCAGATTCCCGCGGTGCTCGATTCCAATATCGTGTATTACTGGAGGGTGGCCAATGATTCGATTAACAACCCTGATACCGCTGTTTCTTTGCGCTTCCAGTGGAAGAACAGTTCCTTCCTGTTCAAGCCGGGTATCACCGGATGGTCTCAGGCGCACTATTACCAGCTGAAAGGAAGTGAAGTCTCCAACCTGCTATGGGTCGATTCTTCCCGAATCACGCGTTTCATCTCCTCCAATTACTCTCTGGTGATGACGCATGAACTGAACCGTCCCAGTTACGAAATCAATGGAGTCAATATGGACTACGGTGGATGTACAGGAGTTTACCAGCTTGCCGTTGCGGTCCTGGATTCTATCGATTTCGAATCTCCCTGGGAAGCAGACTCCTGTTCCCGCTTTTACGGCAATTACAATTATTACGTGTGTTATACGAACGATGGTTGTGCTTTCCGCACAAGACCCGACAAGTATTTTTTATTCAATGTGGGCACTCAGGCCGGCTACGACAGCCTGATGAATATGCTGACCAATGTGGTGCCCGATGGCAATTATATTCTGAGCTGGTCCACCTTCAGTGCGGTCTTCGATACACTCAATCAACTCAAGTCTGTTTTCAATGCGCTGGGTGTACCTCAATTCTCATCGCTGCAAACCGGCGACAAGTATTTACTCTTCTTAAAAAAAGGAGAACCCGCATCTGCGATATTCAGGAAGGGGCTCTTCCCGGATAGCTTGCTCCGGATTGATTACCTGCTTACGCGCGACTGGGACAAAGGGCTGATGCGATCTACTCGCGTGGGTCCCGCCACATCCTGGGGAGAACTACATTGGGACTATGCTTCTATCGAAAGCGGGGCTTCAGAAGACAGCATAGCCCTGCGGGTGTACGGAGAAACCCTTTCGGGCCAGCAGGTGCTGCTCATGGATTCCATCGTAGATCCTGCACAGGCGACCAGCCTCGCTGCCGTGGATGCTTCTGTATATCCATGGATTTATTTGCAGGCCTATCAGCAGGATGCAGGGTTGCGCAGTCCTCCGCAACTGATGAAATGGCAAGTGTATTTCAATCCTGTTCCGGAAGGTTCCCTGCAAACGGCTTTTTACACCTTTTACAAGGATACAGTACAGGAAGGGGAGATGTTGAATTTCAGCATGGCGTTCGAGAACATCAGTGCAGTGAAAATGGATACACTGCTGGTGGATTACTTCGTGTTCGATAAAAACAATCAGCGCAGGCCGCTCGGCACTTTCAGGTTGCACCGCGATCTTCCTGCAGGGGATACAGTGATGTGTTCCCTGCAATTCTCCAGTCTGGGCTTGCTGGGCAATAACACGTTCTGGATTGATGTGAATCCCGACAACGATCAGCCGGAGCAAAACCACTTCAACAACGTTGCCAGTCTTCGCTTTACTGTCAATCCCGACATCACGAATCCGCTCCTCGATGTCACCTTCGATGGCGTTCACATCCTGAATGGCGATATCGTTTCGGCACGACCGGAAATTCTCATCCGCCTGAAAGACGAGAATAAGTATATAGC
>JBEGNB010000166.1:0-2748 GCA_041182785.1 Bacteroidota bacterium | reverse complement strand
AAACCGGCTCGGTAATATCTTCGTCGGTTTTACTTTCGACAAAAAACCGGTGTACGCGCGCGACCTCAAGGCACAGGGAGCCATGGCACTCCTGCTTCGCGATGCCATCAAACCCAATCTGGTACAGACGCTTGAGGGTAACCCCGCGTTCCTGCACGCTGGTCCGTTCGCCAACATTGCCCAGGGCACCAATACCATCATGGCCACCAAAATGGCCCTGTCTCTTTGCGATTATGTGGTCACGGAAGCCGGCTTCGGTGCCGACCTTGGAGCCGAGAAGTTCCTCGATATCAAATGTCCGTATGGCGGACTAAAGCCGAAGGCGGTAGTTCTCGTAGCCACCATCCGCGCCTTGCGCCACCATGGAGGGGCCAAAAAGGATGCCTACCAGACTCCCAACCTTGAAATTGTGCAAAAGGGCTTCGAAAATCTCGAAAAGCACATAGAAAATTGCCGGAAGTTCGGTCTCACGCCGGTTATCGCACTCAACTTCTTCCCCAATGACTCAGAGGAGGAAATTAACTGGGTGAAACAGAAATGCGCCTCTATTGATGTCAAAGCGGTGGTTTCCTATGGCTTCTCCAAAGGCAGCGAGGGTAACGTAGAGCTCGCTCAGGCTGTGGTGGAAATGATTGAAAGCGGAAAAAACAACTATAAACAGTTGTATGACTGGGCACTTCCCATTGAAGAGAAAATCAGGATCATCGCCACGGAGATTTACGGTGCGGATGAAGTGGAGTTCTCCTCCAAGGCCCGTACGCAGCTGAAAACCATCAAGAACCTCGGGTACGACAACCTGCCGGTTTGTATGGCCAAAACGCAGAAATCACTCTCCGACAATGAAACAAAAGTGGGTCGCCCCCGGAATTTCAATGTAACGGTGCGCGAGTTCGAGTTCGCTGCCGGTGCCGGTTTTATCGTGCCTATTCTCGGCGATATCATGCGTATGCCCGGATTGCCCAATATACCCGCCTCTGAAGGTATGGATATTGACAAGGACGGAAATATCACTGGTTTATCATAACGGTTATGCATCCATTGCTCTCAAAATCGGTCGAGTTCGCCTCCGGACTCGATCACCCGGAATGTGTGGCAGTTCACCCCGACGGCTCGGTATGGGCAGGTGGTGAAGCCGGACAGGTTTACAGAATTTCACCCGATGGCAGGGTCGTGGAGGAGGTGGCCAACACAGGCGGCTTCGTGCTCGGCCTCGCCTTCAGTCCGGGCGCAGAATGGCTCGCCGTTTGTGATCTGGGCAAAAAATGTGTCTGGAAACTCGATCTGGCTACCCGGCAGCTTTCCCTTTTTGTGGATGGTGCAGGCGCCCACCGTTTCAATATTCCGAATTACGCTGTTTTCGATCATACCGGTAATCTGTATGTGAGCGAAAGCGGCGCCTTCAGGGAGGTGAACGGGAAAATTCTGAAGTTTGCTCCCGACGGCAGCGGTGTGGTGTGGCACGAAGGTCCGTTTAATTTCGCCAATGGTATGGCGCTGGCACCGGGCGGTACACATATATATGTCGCGGTATCGTTTCTGCCGGGTGTGGAGAAGATTGCCATCCAGTCCGACGGCTCGGCTGGCGACCGTTCGCTGGTGTGCACCCTGCCCGAAACCGTACCTGACGGACTGGCTTTCGGGGCCAATGGCGATTTGTTTGTCACCTGTTATGCACCAAACCGTATATACCGGGTAACGCCTGGAGGTGAGGTGTCGGTACTGATTGATGACTGGGAGGGGCATACGCTGTCCAACCCGACCAATATTGCTTTCGGCGGACCTCTGCTCAACCAGCTGTTTGCCTCCAACCTGGGCCGATGGAGCCTCACCCGTATTGACGCAGGAATCAGGGGCCTTCCACTCGTTTCTCATGCCGTCTGATATGCAGTTAAAGGGTAAAACAGCTGTTATTACCGGTGGCGCCAAAGGAATTGGCAGCGCGTGCGTACGTGCGCTGCACGCGGAAGGTGCCCGTATTGCCATACTTGATGTAGATGACCACGGCAGCGAACTGGCTGCCGGACTTGGTGAACGGGTAATATTCATACACTGCGATGTTTCAAGGGAGTCAGACGTGTCGGCTGCCATGGCGGAAGTGAACGATCGGCTCGGCGGTCCTGACATACTGGTGAACAATGCCGGCATACAGCGCTACACCACCGTCACTGAAACTACGGAGGAAGAGTGGGATCTGGTGATGAATGTCAACCTGAAAAGCGCTTTTCTGTGCGCCAAGCACGCCATCCCGCACATGCAGGCGCGCGGAGCGGGAGTGGTGGTGAACATTTCCAGTGTACAGGCATTCATCTCGCAGAAAACGGTAGCGCCGTATGTGACCTCCAAAACAGCTCTGCTCGGTCTTACCCGCAGCATCGCGGTGGATTATGGCCCGCAGATACGATGTGTGGCCGTCTGTCCGGGAACTATTGACACCCCCATGCTCCGCGATGCCATACAGTTGTCGCCCGATCCGGAGGCCGTGTATCAGGAGTGTATGGATATGCACCTGGTAAAGCGCATCGGTACCCCGGAAGAAGTGGCTGCGCTGGTTCTCCTGGTGGCGGGCCCGCAGGGAGGCTTCTTCACTGGTCAGGCCATCCGTATTGACGGCGGCCTGGGCGTTACCATTGCCGGGAGCAAGAGAGAGGATTAGAGGGTGAAGTGCAGGTGTTGTGAAGTGTTGAACACCGAACACCGAATGTAGAAGTATTTTTACCCGATACCCTGCATTACTTCGATATTCTACAC
>JBEGNB010000165.1:0-10918 GCA_041182785.1 Bacteroidota bacterium | reverse complement strand
GGGTTTGCCGCCGAGGATCATCACAGCCTTTTCACCGGGCTCCGACGATTCCTTTTCCATGCGGGCGCCGGGTGTATAGAAGGTGGACTTATCGTCGAATACCCTGACAATCCGCTCAATCTCCATTTTTTCACCGTATGAATCTACTGTAGCAAGTTTGAAAATATACCAGCCGGGTCCGGTTTTGCCTTCATTCAGGTCAACCGACTTTTGTTCGGCGGTGTTGAAGTTGACTGTCCGGGTGAAATCTTCGCGTCCCCATTTCTGCGGATTATCTTCATCACCCCAGGCCAGGTCGGGGAACTTGCTCTCAAAATCGGGTTTTGCAAGCACAGGCAGGTCGGGTTTTTCCCAGTATCTTTCGAGGAAGAACCGTTTGGGCTCTACGAGTTTCTGGAAGGTGATTTTACCTTCTGCAGGTACGGGCTCACCTGCCATATTGGTGGTCGCAAGGCCTGTTTTCGCCAGGTCTTTAACGCTTACCTCCTGAGGAAGCTGCCAGTTCACCTGCATGGACTGATACGCGGCACTCACGGCTGTCTCCTGACTCCTGGTTTCGCCGGTGATGTCGGTGATATCGGCATATACCGTGTAGGTGAATACAGGCTGCTCCTTCCGTGCAACAGCCTGGTCGGGTACCGCGTCGAATTTCACCGTGAAACTGCCGTTGACATCCGTGGTAGTGGTACCACTGACAATTTCTCTGGAGGGGGAGGAGGGCAGATAGCTCCTGTACCATCCGTAGAAATAGGGGAAACGGGCTTCCCTGACCACCCGGTATCGCACCTGAGCCCCGTCCACCGCATTGCCGGCATAGTTTTTGGCCTCTCCGGTTACAGCGATGGCATCATTGAGTCGGAAACTGCCCATTACCGGATTGAATTTTACTTCAAACCGAGGGCGTTTGTACTCTTCTACCTTGATGTTTTGTGATCCGCCAGCCCCTTCGGTAGCCTCAATACGCATGGTACCGGTGAGGCCGCCGGTTGGTGCTGTGAATGCTCCGTTGAAGGTTCCAAAGGCGTTGGACTTCACTTTAAGTTCGCCTTTTTTAGTGTCATTAACATCAAAAAAAGTGACAGTTACGCTTTTATTCGGGAGAATTTCCGGCTTGTTCTGTTCATCATTCTGGAAAACAATCCCTTTGAAATAGACAGTCTGACCCGGCCTGTAGATAACACGGTCGGTGAAAAAGTGGACAGTGGGGTAGGGTCTCCATTTTCCGCGATTTTCATGATCATACGCACCACCTATCCAGAGCGAGTCCTGTCCAAGCGATGCTCTGGCAGACAGAAAGTTGCGGTTACCTGATTTCACAGGTTCAGCTATACCGTTTTTATCACTCACCGACGAACCTGCCGACACGAGTTTTCGCTCGTTTCCGCGGTAATCGGCGAAAAAAAAGTCCACCTTCACATCCGGAAGCGGAGCTCCCGTTGTCCGGTCGCAGAGCACAAGGCGCGATTTGTTTTCGGCCCGCAGGGTAGTGGCGGCAATATTCGATACGCTGAATTCGGCGTAGGCAAATACGCCTTTTTTCTCGTCGAAGCCGGGGTTGTCGGAAACAAGGAGCCAGTAGCGGCCGGGCTGTAGCGGGTCCACACTGATTTCCGTTCTGTGTGGCTGATAATCTGCCGGGTCACTGAGTGTCCAGATCAGCTGACTGACAGACTTGAGCGACTTAATACCCTCCTGATTACCCCAGTTATCTTCGTTGTTGTCGTTATTATTCCCCTGAACAACCTTGACGAATACTTTGCCGAGATTGGAGTAACCCACCGAGGCGAGGATATGTCTGCCGGGCAGACTCACACTTTCCACCGAGAGCGACAGTTGCGGTTTTCGTATTTCGGCGAGGAGTGATTCGCATCTTTTGGCACCGAGCGTGGCGGGGAAGCGCCTGACGGCGTCTTCTAGTTTGCCGACAGCCAGTTTTGCGTTATCAGCCTTGTTATCGGGTATTTCCACTATCAGCCGGGCGAGTTCACACACTATCTCCGGATTGACAGGATTGTCGCGCGACTCCTGTTCGAGGTTTTCGAGCGCTTTTCTGTACAGATCCGTCTTGTTATCGAGTACGGAGTTGGCGTACACAAACTGAAGTCGGGCCAGATCAGCGTCGTACAGGCGCGCGCGCCGGATTGTCTGGTCGCCCTGATTATCCGTGTTATACGCTTTGAGCAGCTCCTGGAACAGCCTGATAGCCCTCCACTTGCCCGAATATCCATCCCGGGAGTCAAATACTTTGTCTTGAAACTCCCCGTGCGGTGCAAAAGAGAAATCCTGATCGAGTATGAACTCATATATCGGTTCGTTCAGAAAGTTCAGGTCGTTAGAGTAGTATTCAATGGCCCTGTGAGCCAGCAGATCGTACAGGGATGAGCGCAGGGGCTGTCCGGTGATGGAGTCGTTTTCACCCGGGTAAAGCACATCGCTGAACCGGGACACCGGCACTGTCCGGAGCAGTTCGGCCTGCTCCACAGAAGCAGCGTACAGATCCGAAGCCTGTCGCGCGATGCGCGCGCCCGACCAGGTGAGGATATCGCCGCCCTCATCACCCGACAGGGGAGTCCGCTGACTGATTTCCCACCGTTTGTTGGCGTGGTATTTGGGGTACATCTCCCCGAGGAGACTCTGCATAACCGATTTTTCCGGCTGTTGCAGTTTTCCGGTTTCCGTTTCCATCATCAGCATGGCTACCGCCAGTCCGTCTTCTTCCAGCAGGGTGGTGTATTTCCCCCTGAAGAGCAGGCATTTGACAATCTGGGCACCGTATTTATCGTCGGCTGCCCGTTTTTGTAACGCCTCGGTTTTTTCGAGCGCTGACCGGAGCAGTCCCTCCTGTTCGAGGCTGTCTATTGTTTTCCATTCTGCGGCGTAGGCGCCGCCGGTGGGCAGGGGAGGCATTTCCATCATATCAGAGGCGTCCTGTTTCCCGTTGATGGAGACCGGCTTTTCAGATCGGCCGAACCATTTGCAGGAAAACAGCGAGAGTGTTGTCAGTAAGGTGAAGCAGAAAAAGGAGAGAAAGTGTCGGGTCATTTTCAGAAAGGATTTGCTTTCGGGAGGTGAAATAATTCGTTTAAAGTGTTAACACGACAGGGTTAATCAGATATTTCTGCTACAGATAAATAATTTTATATACCTTTATTAAATGTACAAATACGCAGCCTTCCTTCGCGGCATCAATGTTGGTGGTAAGAATCTGATAAAAATGGACGCACTCAGGGCATCCCTGACCGCCCTTTCACTTCAGGACGTGAGAACCTATCTCCAGAGTGGAAATGTTGTATTCTCTCACGAACTGTCGGACGCCGGCGAGCTGGCAAGGCGTATCACTGAGATCATAGAGACGGATTTCGGATTAAAGGTGCCAGTGCTTGTCGGAAGCATTGAATCGCTCGGAAGTATTCTGAAAGAAAGTCCTTTCTATGGGGATGAGGAATGTGACCCGGCCAATGGTTACATCATTTTTCTCTCAGAGCCGCCGGGTGATTACGATGTGATGGAAGTAGAGCGAAAGCGGGTGGACGAATCAGTTTTTGTCACGTCCCGGGCGGTCCACCTGTATTGTCCCGGCGGATACGGCAACACCAGGCTCAACAACAATTACTTTGAATCGGTATTTGGGGTGACAGCCACAACAAGAAACCTCAGGACTGTCACGGAGATACTGAAAATGTAGTTTTTCCCTGCAAATTTGTTCAATTCATGAAAAAAGGAATCATAGTTGGAGGCGGCATTGGCGGTTTGACCACTGCCATAGCACTCAGAAAGGCTGGGATGGACGTCCTCGTATGCGAGCAGGCGCCCGCGCTGCGCGAGGCTGGTGCGGGCATCTGGATGGCACCGAATGCACTGCAGGTTTTGTCAGAACTCGGAATAGCCGACACCATTGTAGAAGCCGGTAAAAAGCTGGATAAAATCAGCGTGGTTGACCTGAAATACCGTCCGATTTCGGTGATAGACGGGGCCTGGGTCAGGAAGAATTTTTACTTCGACACGGTGGCAATTCACCGGGGCGTGCTCCAGCAGTTGCTGGCCGCCCAGTTGCCTGCCGATACCATCCTCCTGAACAAACGGTTTGCCGGTTTCCGGCAGGATGACCGCTCGGTAGTGGCGCTGTTTGAGGACGGGACAAGTCTGGAGGCCGATTTTCTGATCGGAGCCGATGGTATCCGGTCTGCCGTCAGGCGTCAAATGCAGATAGAGCAGCCGCTGCGCTATTCCGGACAAACCTGCTGGCGCTTTATTGCCGACTTTTCGTTGCCGGAGTCGGAAAAGAACCTGATGTACGAGATATGGTCGGAACAAAAAGGCTTGCGTGTGGGTTATTCCCATATCAACGACCGGCAGATTTACGTTTATATCACCGATGCTTCCGTCCCCGGCGGACAGGATCATCCGGATGCGTTGCGCGATGATTTGCTGGAGCGATGCCGGGCGTTTCCGTCACTCGTCAGGCAGATGATAAAAGCTGCACAGCCTGACAGCATTATTCGTTCCGACCTGTACGATTTTCCGCCCATACCGCGCTGGACAGAGGGCCGGGTAGCGCTGCTGGGTGATGCTGCTCATGCCACTACGCCCAATCTGGGCCAGGGTGCCTGTCAGGCCATGGAGGATGCCCTGATTTTGTCCAGAAAACTCCATTTTGTGGCCGATATTCCCACGGCACTGACCGAGTACCAGAAAACGCGCTGGAAAAAAGCAGCCTACATCACCAACACTTCGTACCAGTTTGCCCGTGTAACCAATACCACCGGATTACTCAGGCGGATTATTACTGGGGTGTTGCGCGTTACGCCTGCGCGTGTAAACGAACAGCAATTTGAGAAAATTTATACATTGAGCAACTGATATGGGTAAACTGATACTCTTTATCGCCACCTCCCTGGATGGCTACATCGCGCGCCCTGATGGTGGTATTGACTGGCTGGAGAATATGTATAATCCTGACCAGATTGATCATGGTTACGTGTCCTTCATTGGTACAGTAGAAATGCTGATTATGGGGCGAATTACGTATGAAAAAATACGGGGTATGGGAATTGAGTGGCCCTATCCGGGCAAAAGAACGTACGTGCTGTCATCGAATGACAAATTCGGTCCTTCAACACCTGAAACATATCTCTGTTCTGAGTCGCCAGCGTCCCTGACAGCCCGACTCAAAAGTGAGTGCAACGGGAATATCTGGCTGGTGGGTGGAGGTGTTACCTGTTCATCTTTCTTCACCGGGCAACTGGTAGATGAGATTATTTTAACCATTATTCCGGTTATATTGGGGGAAGGAATTCCACTTTTTGATCGAAAATCACCCTTTTCATCCTGGAAACTTATTCGTTCCGAGACGTTCAGTTCCGGGGCGGTGAGTCTGCATTACCGAATTCAGCCATGAGCCTTATTACACTTCGTCCGTGGACATCCGAAGATTTGCCATCCCTGCTCACGTATGCAGATAATCAGAAGATTGCCAGAAACCTGACCAACCGTTTCCCACACCCCTACACAGAAGATGACGCTCGCTGGTTCGTCGGATTCGCATCGGATGAATCAGACAAACTGATTCGGGCCATAGATCTTCGCGGTGAGGCAATCGGTTCCATCGGCCTGCACTTGCAAAATGATGTATTTTTTCGCAACGCAGAGCTGGGATACTGGCTCGGAGAACCATTTTGGGGCAAGGGGATTGCCACCGAAGCAGTAAGACAGATGCTGAAGCTCGGGTTTGACTACTACCCGTTTATCAACCGGATCTTTGCACGTCCATTCGGGTCGAACATTGGTTCACAACGGCTGCTTGAGAAATCAGGATTTCAGCTCGAGGCACATTTCAAAGGCACCCTGGACAAATACGGTGTTGTGGAGGACGAGCTGGTGTACGGAGTACGTCGTGACTTCTATGAGTTAACTTTAAAGTATTGACAGACGTTCAAAATACGCTTATCTTTGTTATAAAAATGAGGATATGAGATTTGTTGACGTAAAGAATGACGTTGCATTCCGCAAAATATTCGGAAACGAGAACAAAAAGGTAATTTTGATTTCAATACTGAATGCCGTACTCGGTCTGGAAGGTCAGGACCGCGTCAGGGATGTGACTTTGCTCAATCCGTATCAACTTCCTCGTCTTGCTGGTGAAAAATCCTCGATTATTGACGTGAAAGCAACGGACGAGAAAGGAGCAACCTTTATTGTTGAGATGCAGGTTGCAGAACCTGCAGGTTTTGATAAACGGGTTCTGTATTACACCAGCAAGGATTATGCGGGCCAGATTAACTCGGGCGATGATTATACGCTTCTACGCCCTTTTTATTTTATTGGAATTTTGAATTTTAACTATTTTACAGGGAATGATTATCTATCTTCTCATTCCATTATTGACGAAGCAACAGGACAAAATGCTTTCAAGGATTTGAAGTTCAGATTTATTGAACTGAAAAAATTCAACAAAAAGGAACATGAGTTGAAAAGCATAGTTGACAAATGGACTTTTTTTATCAAATACGCAGAAGACCTGGAAGTGATGCCAGCGAATATTGACGATGAAGGACTAAAAGAAGCCTATGAGGCAGCTGCGCAGCACAACTGGACTAAGGAAGCCTATGATGCTTACATTTATGCTGGTATGCGGGAACAGGATGAAAAAGGCAGGATTCAAAAGGCGCAGGAAAATACGAGAAACCAACTAATTGTCAGTTTTTACGAGAATGGAGTGCCAATCGGTACCATTGCGACATCAGTCGGGATCTCCGAGAGCGAAGTCCAGAGAATCCTGGATGATCTCTTGTAATGTAATCAGCGTCCCAGGTCCTCCAGTAGTTTTTCAATTCGCCGGACGTATCTTCCGTAAAACCAGTATAGCCAAAACTCAATAATAAAATAAACGAAGAGATTGGCGGCTATCCCAGCAGTAAAAATGATTACAGGGATGGCCAGCAAATCAGTTTCTGCCGTTGCGGCATGCTTTTGGATACCGTGAATCAGTCCGATAAAGAAACCACCGGAAATACACGTTATACCATAAGACCTGTACATTTCGATGAGCAGCCTGACTTCGTACATGAACCAGATCAGACTTTCCCGGGTATTGAATACCATACTGTATGATTTCCGGTAAAATCTGAATACCTTTTGTGCAAAAAACAGGGTAGCAGCCAGCAAAAGTGCCAGAATCATCCATGTCAGGGTAGCTGTTTTGGGTTCCGGGGGATAAAAAATCAGGATGGTAACCCCTGCGGCAAGTGAAATAAGGAGCATATAAAACTCCATTTTCATATTTCGCCGGACCCGCTCAATACTGCTGAGGGCTCCCTTTGTATCGAGCGCTTCGGCACCAAATTCACGAACCGGATCCTGTCCGTTGCTCCATATATCCCGCAGATCTTCACTGTTGTTCATATTCAGCGATTTTTTGACGAATTTTTTCCTTGATTCTGTTGAGTTTAACCCTCACGTTTACTTCTCCGATACCGAGTTGAGCGGCAATTTCAGCACCCGAGAACCCCTCGAGGTACAGAAAAACAACTCCTTTATCTGCATCTGAAAGCGTGTGAACAGCTTTGTAGAGCATATCAATCTGTTCATTTTTTTGATCAGCCACTTCATCCTGCAGGTCGGGGAGGTGTGCTGTCGTCTCATGACTGTTACGCCTTTTTTCTTTCCGGATGAAAGTAAGGGCGGTGTTGAGGCAAACCCTGTACATCCAGGTAGAAAACTGGCTGTCATTTCTGAACGACTGATGAGTTCTCCAGAGTTGCAGTATCATTTCCTGGACAAGGTCGGCCCGCGCGTACACGTCGGGCTCGTACACACGCGCCAGGCGGTGCACAATTCCGCGGTGATTGTTCAGCAGAAGCAGAAATTCATTTTCCGCCGACTTGTCGGGGAGGGTATTCATTCAGGAAAATTTATCGTTCGTTCCAGCCATCAGAAATACCTTTGGCGATATCAGGCATATTGGCGACAAAGAACAGAATAATAACTACACCAACATGCACAAGAAGAACTCCTTTCTGCCATGATTTTCGGTTTTTCCAGGGTACATCCTTGTCGAACGGATCAAAAACAAGTGCAATTCCCAGGTTGGCAAAGCACTGCATGAGGTCGCCGGTATTCAAATACTGAAATACCCCGAGGCCGACCATGAGAACGTAGAGAATGGTACTGATGCGCTGATTCATTCAAACTTTTTTACCTGTTAGTAGTCAACTCTGCGAAAATGTTACATTTGTCAGAAAAAACTGCAGATGGCAACTATTCAGCGACTGAACAGGGACAACAGCTGGGCGATTACGCTCGGAAGCACTATATTTCTGGTGGATCCGTGGCTTACGGGGCAGGAAGTAGATTACTTTGGCTGGTTCAATACACAGTGGCACCGCGAGTCGCCGTTACCGCCCGAAGCAGTGCCTGCTTACGACTGGGTCATTGTCACCCAGCAGTTTCCCGACCATTTTCATGTCGAGACGCTGCTTGAGCTCAAGCCCGGCCGAATGATCGTACCCCCTTCCGTACGGATAAAAGCGGAAAAACTGTTTCCTGATGCCATGGTTGAGTCCCTGGATGACCCGGAGGATGAATTTGTAGCCGGAGGAGCCCGTATCCGGCGCTTTCGATCCACTGCGATGATGCCGCCACATTTCGATGCGTATGCCCTTTACGACGGGAGCGAGACTATTTTTCTGGCGCCGCACGGTTATTCATTCCGGTCAAAGCAACTGGAGCAGCTTCGTCAGTTGCCGCCCGTGTCGCTGTTGCTGGCGCCGGCCAACTACCTTCGTTTACCTTTCTTTCTCGGAGGGACTATCATGTCCGGAATTGCCGGTCTTGAAAAACTGATCAGAGATACAAATGCTGCCAGTTTTGTCAACTCCCATGATGGCGACAAACACGCTACCGGACTGGTTCCAGTGTTGTCGCGGGAGATCAGATATACTCCTGCCGATTTCCGGAAAAATGAATTTCTGGCAAAACGGTACCGGGAGGTGGGGTATGAGGCGGTGGTATTGCCGTGATAGCATGAAGATGTGGATTAACCCGGAAACAGGCTCTGCTTGATCCGGCAGTTTTTGCGGAATTTCCGTCAATACCTCTATCTTTGTAGTATGAGACGCTTCTTCAATACGACAGGACTTTGCAAGCCGGAAAATCACTATATGGTGGATCCTTTCCGGGATTTGTATGACGATGTTTTGCGTCTGATTGGGGATCAGCAGTACTTTGTGATACATGCCCCGAGACAAACCGGCAAAACAACCTTCCTGCATGCCCTTGCGCATCGGCTCAACCGGGATGGACGGTACGTGTCTATCGTTTGTTCCCTGGAGTCTGCGGCTTATCCCGGTATTTCTGTGGAGGATGCTAACGCTGTGTTCGTCAGGTCTCTGTACAGGATGGCGGACTATTTCCTCGAATCACAGTACCTGCCACCCAATCCGGATCTTTATCCGGCAGCTGAATATTTGCTGGGCAGATACCTGACCGACTGGTGCAAGGCACTGGACAAGCCCCTTGTATTGCTGCTTGATGAAGTGGATTCGCTTTACGATGATGTGCTGATCTCCACCCTGCGTCAATTGCGTGACGGATTTCAGACCCGTCCCAAAAACTTCCCGCAGTCAGTTGCTCTGGTAGGCTTGTGCGATATCCGGGAGTATCGTTTGCGTGCGCGCGCAGACAACCCTTCCATCGGGGCGGGATCGCCATTTAATGTAAAAGCGGAATCCTTTCTCTTGCGGGTGTTTTCACGCGAGGAAGTTCGGGGGTTGCTCAACCAGCATACCAATGACACCGGACAGGTGTTTTCCGACGATGTTTTTGAAAAAATTTACGCATATTCCGGTGGCCAACCCTGGCTTACCAATGCCCTGGCCAATGAAATAGTGAGCAAAATGCTTAAAAGTGATTATTCCAGAGAAATCACTTCCGACATGGTTGAAACTGCCAGAGAGCGTCTCATCGAGCAGCGTCAGACACATCTGGACAGTCTGGCTGAAAAGATTAATGATCCGCGCGTGCGGCCAATTGTACTGAGTATTGTAACGGGTGACGCGCCGGCGTTCGATGGTTTTGATGATGCGTTGCGTTATTGTCGTGATCTGGGTATCATAACACAGGGCAGTCCTGTTCGTTTTGCGAATCCCATATACAGAGAAATCATTACCCGAATACTGAATTCCTCCCTTCAGGCGGGTATAAACGAGGATATTGCCAAAACCAGCTGGTACCTGCATCCGGACGGTTCGCTTGATATGGACAAACTGCTGGAGGCATTCACCGACTTCTACAGGTGGAATTCTGAATCCTGGCTGGAGCGATTCGAGTACCGTGAAGCGGGCCATCAGCTCCTGCTTATGGCATTTTTACAGCGCGTCATAAATGGCGGGGGCCGAATAGAACGTGAAATGGCGGTCGGAAATGGCCGCACAGATCTGGCAGTATTCTGGAAAAACCAGGTCATCCCCATCGAAATCAAGATGAACCACAATGCCCGTTCCCTGTCTCAGGGCTTGCAGCAACTCACTGGCTACATGGATAAACTTGGTCAGCAGCGTGGCTATCTGGTCGTTTTTGAAAAGAAGAACTCAGAAGAACTCCCCTGGGAGCAGCGAATCCGGCGGGAGTTGCTTGAGGTAGATGGTAAAGAGGTGGTGGTGCTGGGGATGTAGGGATCAGGCTCGTAAAGTGGGGTCTGTCTGTCATTGATTTTCAGAAAGCGCGTTTTAACCCGGGGCTACTCCACCAGCACCCAGGCTCCCCACTGATACACCTCTTTGTACTTCCTGCGCATCTGCTTCTGTGCCTTTGCAAATGCTGAGTGAATAGTGTTACCTCCTGTCCAGGCAGCATAGAAGGCCTCCATGAAATCGGCTGTTTCCTGATCGGGCACCTGCCACAGACTGACCAGCAAATAATC
>JBEGNB010000164.1:0-5364 GCA_041182785.1 Bacteroidota bacterium | reverse complement strand
CGGCGCGCAGAAACCGCGTTTTCCTGATGGAGGCGCTCTGGAGTTTCTTCATTCCGGGTGTACAGAAAGCGTTTGACCTGCTGGAGCAGGGTGTTATTGGCGAACTGCATACCATCCGGGCCGATCTGGGCTTTCACATGCCTCCCGACGATCTGAACAACCGGGTTTACAACAAGGCACTGGGCGCCGGCTCCCTGCTCGATCTGGGCGTTTATCCCGCCATGCTCTCGCTGGCGCTGCTGGGTCGCCCCGAGCGTTCGGATATTATGGCCATGGGTACGTTCACCGGCACCGATGTGGACGCCACCGCGTGCAAACGGGCGCCCGGTATCAGTTTCAGATCGTCGGCAAACTTGCGGGCAATGCGGCCCATTCCGATAATTCCCCAGTTCATGTTTCAGTTTTGTTCTATTCTGAGCAAATATATGCGATCGAGCACAGAATCCCTCTTTTTCGGATTCAAAAAGGTGCCTTTTAACAGTGTCACCGGATAATGAGGAAACTCGCCCTCCACGGTGAACCTGATCTGGTTGATCTCCAGCTCTCCCTTGCCCGCCTCGTCGGCACATACCCAGAAGACGCCCTCTTCGGCTGCCCGCTTCCGGATATCTTCATGCAAGTCATAAGCGGTCAGGTATTTGCCGTTGTAAAAATCGAGCGCGTGACTTCCCCGGTGAAAATAAGTCAACTTTTCCGGCGCTATACCTTTACTACTCGCCAGTTCGGCCACCGCCCTGCCCGACTGGTACGGCAATAATTTCGGATAAAAATGGAAATTCATCACCAGTCCGATGATGAATGAAAAAAGCACACCCCGCAATACCAGGGCATCGCTGTCGGCCGGGAATGGCTGCCGGACGACCTGCCACACAAGTAATCCTTTCAGCAACAACACGGCCACCCGGACGAACACACCCGCATCCGGGAAAACAAAAATGAGAATAAGGCTCGTCAGAATCATGCCGATAAACCCGAGGAAATAGACGGCAGCCCAGTGAATTTTCCGGACAGAAATGCTGTTCAGATATGCCGCCACCAGCACAGCCGCCCAGGGTATTGTCACGAATATGTAGTGCGGCAGCTTGTACCGCGAGAGTGAAAGCGCGATGAAGGTCAGTGTGAAGGCCCCGATGGAGTAATTCTCCTTCAGAAAGGATGTTTTTCTCCTGACAATATCCTTTACCGAACGCCACCAGGCACCGGGCAGCAACAGACACCAGGGCAGGAATGCCCACAGATAAACGTGCAGGAAATAGAGCACGGTTGTGTCATTTTTCCACTTGTTTTCTCCGGTAATACGTCCGAAACTCTGTTCCCAGAAAAAGAAGTAGAGCCCCGAAACGCCGGTTCTGCCATCTACTATTTTTTCCGGATGCAGGTCGAACTGCTCCCACAGGCCCCGGCACATGGGTGCGAGTACCAGCGCCGTGACGCCCAGGCCTGCTATCCACTGCCACCTGAAAATATCGCGCCAGCGGCCGTTCAGCAGCAGGTGACTGCCCACTGCGAATCCGGGCATTACCAGTCCGATAGGGCCTTTCGACAGCATGGCCAGTCCGGCGAAAAAGAATCCACCAACCAGGTAACGCCAGCCACCAGTATGCAGGTAAGCCGCCAGTTGCCATATTGCCAGTGCCGTTGTTCCGAGCAGCAGGGTGTCGGTGCGCACATCGTTGCAGATCAGGAGCAAACCCAGCGAAGAGGCCAGAATAAAGGCTGCCTGCCGGGCCGTTTTTTCATCGTAGAAAAGCAGCGTAAACCTGTAAACAGCCCAAATACCCCCGATGGCGGCCAGCAGGGAGGGCAGCTTGTACGACCAGTTATGCGCGCCAAAAATCTCAAACGATGCTGCCGACAGCCAGAAAAGCAGCGGCGGCTTGTCGAGGTAGTCGGCACCCCGGTGCATCACCTGCAGCCACGAGCCGTTCTGCGTCATTTCCAGTGCGATAGAGGCGTACTGGGCCGCATCCACGTCCATTACATCAAGGAACAGTCCGGCAATGGCTATAAACAGTAGTCCGGCGCCTGCCCACAGATAGCGATATTCCTGTTTGAAGAGAATTTGTTCCATATTTCTGCAAAGATCGCTAAACCCTGAGTATCTTCGTCATTCCCTGCCGTTTTCGTCACGTTTGTTCCCCGAAATAACCGTGATTTATGTCTGAAAAAAGTTACCCCGCGTGGGCGCCGCAATCGTGTACCGACCCTGCATGCTGGCATATCATCGCCAATCCTGCTGCCCGCCGGGGCGCCATGGGTCGTGCCTGGCCCGACATTGAACGTATTTTTCAGGAGCTGGAGATACCATTCACCGTGCGATTTACCGAATACCGGGGTCATGCCATGCAACTCGCGGAGGATGCCGTGCTCGCCGGTGCCGGGAGAATCATGGCCATAGGTGGCGACGGCACGAATCATGAAACGGTACATGGGCTGTTTACGCAGCAGCACCGGTCGCCGGCGGATATCACGTATGCCTTGCTGCCATTCGGAACGGGTAACGACTGGGCCCGGCAGTATCAGCTGCCGTTTGAGCCACGCGCGCGCCTGCAGCGGCTCGTACAGCCGGAAACAGTCCTGCAGGACATCGGCCTGGTAGAATATACCCGCGACGGAGCCATACACCGGCGGTATTTCGTGAATGTGGCCGGCATGGCCTACGACGGATTTATCACCTGGAAACTGCTGAAAAGACCGGCGAGAAACAAAACTTCCTATCTGCTCGCCGTGGGGCGTTACCTGATGGAGTATGTTCCGTCCAAAGCAAGGATCATCTTCAACGGAAGAACAGTGGAGGACGAATTCTACACGATAAACATCGGACTGTGCCGCTATTCGGGCGGCGGCATGCAGCTCGTACCGCACGCAGTGCCCGACGATGGACTGCTGGCCCTGACGTTCGCGAGGAAGCTGCCCAAACTCGAGGTGCTGCTCCAGAGCGGCCGGTTTTACAAGGGAACCCTGCTTGAGCATCCGCGTATCGAAGGCTATCAGACCGATCGCGTGCGCGTGGAGGCCATTGGCAGCGACCCCTGTCTGGTGGAAGCCGACGGTGAATTTCTGGGACATACCCCGGTGGAGTTTTCCCTCTTGCCGGCAGCCCTGAAACTGGCACTCTGACAAAATTTGCCATTCATCCAGCACAGGCAGAATAACCCGATCGTTATTTTTTCGTGTTAATATCCAAAAACCTCCGACCTTTGAGGCATTCATCCCGATGACAAAACACACAATATGAACAAGAAAGCTGTCTTCATTCTGGCCCTGCTGCCCCTCCTGTACGCCTGCACCGAAACAATCTTCACCGGTCGCAAGGCACTGAACCTGATCTCGATTGATGCCATGAATCAGTTGAGTTTCGCGGAATATCAGACGTATCTGACGGAGAACAAGCCCATGGAAAAGGGCAAGGAAGTAGATTTGGTGCGTCGGGTCGGCAATGATATCCGCCTGGCGGTTGAAACCTATTACGGCTCCATCGGCAAAGCGGAGGAGCTGAAAAACTTTGCCTGGGAGTTCAACGTGGTTGACAACAAGGAAACAATCAACGCGTTTTGCATGCCCGGCGGCAAAGTAGTGGTTTACACGGGTATCCTCGCTGTTACCAAAAATGAAGATGCCCTCGCCGTGGTGATGGGTCACGAGATTGCGCACGCGCTCGCGCAACACGGCAACGAGCGCATGAGCCAGGGACTAATGGCCAATCTGGGTATGAGTGCACTGGATATTGCCATGGCCCAGAAGCCGGAGGAGACCCGACAGCTTGTCATGCTGGCTGCCGGAGCCGCCACGCAGGTAGGCGTATTGCTGCCCTTCAGCCGCACCCACGAAAGCGAAGCCGACGAAATCGGCCTGTACCTGATGGCTATGGCCGGCTACAACCCCGACGAGGCAGCCCCCTTCTGGGAGCGTATGAACCAGTCAGGTGGCGGTCGCCCCCCCGAGTTCCTGAGTACACACCCCGATCCGGAGAAGCGCAGCGAGCGCCTCAAGACACTGACGCCCAAAGCAAGAGAATACGCAAAGAGCCACCCGGCTAATGGGAGTTCGAAGTTTCGTTGATTTCCCAACCAGATATATTACTGAATGTCTCGAACGGGAATGCCGGTGTTAGATCACCCGAAATGCTCATCCTTCACATCCTGTCCCGCAGCGGCATTTCCTATGTCGTACAGAATATGGCGGTTGTGCGCATTGCTCATTTCTGCCAGATCAGTGATATCCTTGGCGGAGAACGTGCGGCCAAGTCCGAGGCCGTTCAGAGTGTTTTCCGTAAAGGCCAGATTGTAGCGCAGGTAGTGCAACATGGGTTTGCCCGCCAGCAGGTCCTTGTCAAGGTTGCCCATTTCCATATCAATATGGTGGGCAGTGGGTGAGTTGGATAACCACTGCAGTATAATCTGATTTTGCCAGCTGGCGTCCTGCATGAGCATATCGGGCACACTGGAAGCCCAGGTGGCGAGCCAGGCATCATCAATATCAGAGGGCGCCTTCCGGAACACGGTGTATCCTGTACCCACCGATACGAGCGACAGGTTGTTTTCTCCCATCTCCCAGCGGAAAGGGAAACCCTGCAGGGTGGCGACCTGAAGCATTGTAAGCGCCGGATTATTGGCCATGCTCACTCCACCGTCAACAAACGCCGCCCGGACGCCGTCGCCCACATCAATCATCTGGGGTACAAAATAGGTGGGTGCTGCGCTGCTGGCCCGCACCGCCTGCCAGAGCGGTATGTTTTTATTGCGACCCATCGGAGAGTCGTAAAACGTGCCGCCGGGGTGATTGATGAGTGGCCAGGTGCTGTTTGTATCGGCCCGCTTGGCCACGATACACAGTCCAGTCTGTATTTTATCGCTGCCCAGCGTAACATCTCCGAAAGCATCGTGCAGACATTTTTCCAGCGTTTTGTGATTGTAGCCGGCCTTCAGGAAGCGCGCAGTTTCAAGCGGGTTCCACCAGTTGTTTTTCTTGCCGAAAATCTTTCCACCCAGATCCATATACAGGTCGCGTATCTGGTCCACCGACATACCCAGTGCCAGTGCCGAGGCAATAATGGAGCCTGTGGAGGTGCCGCCAATCAGGTCGAAATGATCGCAAAGCCTGTAGTCGGGACCATGAGCCGACTGCAGTATGCCTTCTATGCGCTTCAGGTAGCCCAGGGTGAGTGCGCCGCGTATGCCGCCCCCGTCGAGTGCCAGAATACGCTTGGGCCCCTGCGCCGGGTCGAGATGTTGGGAGAGTGTTTTTTTCATGGTGGGAAAGCCGGATTTATACGTTTTTCATTGAAGCCAGCACTTTTTTCATGCCTTGCTCAAATGATGGACCTGCAATATCCACGATCAGGACACGCTGTAGTGCCTCTAT
>JBEGNB010000163.1:0-4722 GCA_041182785.1 Bacteroidota bacterium | reverse complement strand
CTTTTAATCGAGCTCCACTTTGTAATCCTTTTAATCACTGAGTACGCTTCATACTCATCACCGGTTAACCTGGTGTGTACCGGCCACCGTATTGTCTCTTGTCGTGAGTCTCGCTACAGCTCGGCGAGGCTCACGCTTTTTTGAGCCAGCAAGTATCCAGTAAAGCTTCACTTAACCTGAAATACACTTCACCCGGTCTCCCCGGAGGCGCCTGTCAGAGGCACTTCCCCATGAGCCGGTAATAATCAGCAACTACGCTTCTGTCCTTCCTCCGGCCCGCAAGTTGGCTGGCGACTGCACCGAATTGTATGAGTCTCATCCTGAACAGATGAGGCTCATATCTTTTCAGGGAATCTCACAGGCCCATTTATCCAATAATAACCCAACAGTTTATAAAAGTACAATATCTCCATCTGTATATTTTGATCATACTACATCTGATCCGCATTTGCTTTCCATATCAGTATTCTCTACCTTTGCTTTGTCCATTTTTGTCTGATTTCAGTGCAAGCTACTGATCGGGTTCCCGTATATTCTTCCCTTGTGCATCATTCAAATACCGGCATTCATCCGGTAATGCAGAAAGCAAGACGAATTGCCCGATAACAGACAATTTACCAGCCTACACACGCTTCATGATTCATCCATCCAGATTCTTTTTCATCTTCTTTATTACATGTACGGCGTTTCATGCCTCGGCTCAAACCGAATACCACCAAAAAATCAGGGAGACGGCCAAACTGCTGCCAAGCCGGGTAACAGAAGCAGACTCCATTTGTCGCCAACTGCTGAACGAGATTGTCAGTAAGTATCCGGAAAATGACTCGCTGTTCATCAAAATCTTCTTTCTGCTGGGTCAAACTCAGTTGTATCAGGGAAGGCTCAATCTGGCACTCGACAATTACAACAGATCGCTGCAGGCGAACAGGAACAAGTTGATACCAGGCTTGTACAGCGACTGCCTGACCAATTCAGCAATAATATATGAAAAGCAGTTCAGATTCACCGAGGCCACTGAAGCCTACCAGAAAGCACTGGTTCTTGTGGAAAAACTTCAGGATTCAGCGGGAATAAATGATGTATGGATCAATCTGGGCGTTCTGAATCATCGCATTTCGGCCAACGACAAGGCAATTGAAATACTGAACCAAACGTATCAATTCTGTCAGTATCACCGAGATACCACAGGAATGGGTGTCTCCTTGCAAAATATTGCCAATATTTACTATCCGGATGACGTGCCTAAGGCAAAAACATATTACGAAAAGGCGCTTCAGTTGTTCAAGGCAAAGAATAACTATTACGATGTAGCGATCACCCTGTCCAATCTGAGTACACTGGAAATGGACAGAAAAAACTACGCCCAGGCCATGCTCTATATAAACGAAAATATCAGCCTGTGCCAAAAGCATGAAATCAATGAAACGCTCTCTATTTCGTACAGACTGCTGGCACAGTGCGAAATAGAAGCCAATAACAATTTGCCTGCGGCCCGCCAACTCCTGGATAAGGCCAGAAGCGTTGCATCGGGAACGGGACGCACCGACCTGATCAGGGATATCGGGAAGGTGGAACTTATGTTGCGAATGAAAATGGGAGATTACGCCGGGTTCAAGGCAGTCATGAAGGAACTGGACCAACTGAATGAAAAATCGGAAAAGGAAAATGCCCGTATCATCAACAGCGAATTTCAGACTATCTATGAAGTAAAAAAACTCTCCGATCAGCGGGATCAACTCCGCGATGGCATCGAACAAAAAAACCGGCAACTTTTACTGTCGTTGCTGGCACTGCTTGGTGCCGGCCTGGCAATCGCTGTTATTACAAGGCAATATTTCCGTATCAGACAGGCCATGAAAACCATGTACCGCATGAATGTCGAAATGGCTAACAGCGCTCCTATCGCCATCCACAATATACCCGGCTCCGGAATCGAGTATGAAGACTCCCCTGAAACCGAAGACGACGAGAAAATTCCGATCAATAACCTGTACAATGCTATTCTGTTGCGCATCGAAAAGGACAAACTATACCTGAGTCCGACTTTTTCACTGCAGGATTTGTCAGAAAACATGAACAGAAGTCAGCGCTATATCTCCCGGGCAATCAGCGCGGCCGGTAAAACCAGCTTCTCCAGCCTGATCAACAATTTCAGAATCAACGAAGCCCGCAGGCTGCTAGCAGCCGATCATAACATAACCATGAACGAAATCACTGAAAAAACAGGTTTCGGAAGCCGCATGTCTTTCCACCGCAATTTCAAGGCTGCTACCGGCTTTACACCCGCTGAATACCAGAACTGGTCTAAAAACCAGTCCGAAGCGTAGATTTAAGAATCTCTTTGCTTTGATAAAATGATGTTAAAACACTGACTCTACTGTCACCGTCCATGCTCGATTCTCTCCGCCTTTTTTTCCTGTGCCTCCTGTTATGCCCTGCGTTTCAAATCTCGGCTCAAACAGAATACCTCCAAAAAATCAAGGAGACATCGAAGCTGCTGCCAAACCGGGCCGTTGAATCCGACTCGGTCTGCCGTATCCTGCTGGTGGAAATCACTGAAAAATATCCGGACGATGATTCGCTTTTCGCAAGAATCTTCTTCCTGCTCGGTCAAAGCCAGTTCTATCAGGGCAAACTCAACCTGGCACTGAACAGCTACAACAAGTCACTGCAGGCAAATAGAAACAATATTATTCCCGGTCTGGTCTTCAGTTGTATGGTTAATACAGCCATCATTTATGAGAAACAGTACAGGTTCAGCGAAGCCTTCGAAGCCTATCAGAAAGTACTGCATGTGGCCGAAGAAATGCGTGACTCCAACAAGATTAATGGTATCTGGATTAATCTGGGTATCCTTAATCAGCGTATGTCGAACAATGAAAAAGCAATAGAGATTTTTAATCAAACGTACCAATACTTTCAGAATATAAGAGATTCGGCCAATATGGGGATTAATCTGATAAATATTGGCAATGCCTACTTTCCTGAATATCCGGGGAAGGCGGAGCAATATCTCCAACAGGCACTCCGGCTGTGCAGAAAAATGAACAACCAGTACTACATAGCCATTTCTCTGTCTAATCTGAGTAAACTGGAGATTCAAAATAACAATTACACGCTGGCAAGGGAGTATCTCCTTGAAAATATTGATCTGTGTAAAAAACAGGGGCTCAGCGAAATGCTCTCCACGTCATATACACTGCTCGCACAATGCGAAATTGAGGCAGGTAACAATCCGGACAGTGCCCCTGAATACCTTGAAAATGCACGCAAACTCGCCATCGAAACAGGTCGCTCCGATCTGTTAAGGGATATAAAAGAGATAGAGCTGGTGCTGAAGATGAAAAGCGGCAACTATTCCGGGTTCAAGACAGCGCTAAAGGAGTTCAATGAGCTGACTGACAAATCAAAACAGGAAAATGCCCGTATCATCAACAGCGAATTTCAGACTATCTATGAAGTAAAAAAACTCTCCGATCAGCGGGATCAACTCCGCGATGGCATCGAACAAAAAAACCGGCAGCTTTTGCTGTCGTTGCTGGCACTGCTCGGCGCCGGCCTGGCAATAGCTGTCATTACAAGGCAATACTTCCGGATCAGACAGGCCATGAAAACCATGTACCGCATGAATGTTGAAATGGCTAACAGCGCTCCTGTCGCCATCCACAATATACCCGGCTCCGGAATCGAGTATGAAGACTCCCCCGAAACCGAAGACGAAGAAAAAATCCCGCTCAATAACCTGTACAATGCTATTCTGTTGCGCATCGAAAAGGACAAACTCTACCTGAGTCCGACTTTTTCACTGCAGGATTTGTCAGAAAATATGAACAGAAGTCAGCGCTATATCTCCCGGGCAATCAGTGAGGCTGGTAAAACCAGCTTCTCCAGCCTGATTAATAATTTCAGAATCAACGAAGCCCGCAGGCTGCTCGCAGCCAACCATAATATAACCGTGAACGAAATCACCGAAAAGACAGGTTTTGGAAGCCGTATGTCCTTCCACCGCAACTTCAAGGCAGCTACCGGCTTCACACCCGCTGAATACCAGAACTGGTCCAAAAACCAGTCCGAAATGGAGAAAGAGGCCTAGAGTGTGTTCAGGATTCTCAGTTTCCAAACAGTTCTGTGATCACTTTGCCCGTAGTGCCATTGGGCTCCATGATTCGAAGCATGGAGGCCAGCGTCGGTGCAATATCGGTGATGTCCACGTGCTTGTGCAGAGTGCCTCCCGGCACCTTCCACCCGTACCACAAAAGGGGTACATGGGTATCATAGGGATATGACGATCCGTGCGTGCAACCTCCGTCGCCGAAATACGCATCATCGGCATGCCATGCCGGGTCTAGCTGAAAAATGATATCACCCGAACGACGCGGGTGTATGCCGTTTCTGAGCTTTGAGGCGAAAGGATAATCGGAAGCGATCTGATCGAGGTCATCGCGGGAGAGTACGTCATATACGCCGGGCATATCGCGCATCGCAGTCTTGATGGCCGCCTCTACATTGTACGGATCTGTCTGGTAGTCGGCGATGGTTTGCCAGTTGAGCCATATCTGCTGGTTGGATACAGCCTGAATATAATCGCCGGCCCCGCCCAGGGATACTGACAGTGCCTGCTCCAGCTTTTCCTCCAGTTTGCTTTCGGGGAATATGCCGGTTGGTATGCGCAACTCCCTGAAGTGCTCCGGTGTTTCGCAGCCCCCGTGATCGGCCGTGAGA
>JBEGNB010000162.1:0-7057 GCA_041182785.1 Bacteroidota bacterium | reverse complement strand
ATTATCAGGGGTAACGACGTTCGTTGACACCGGCTGATACGCATCAACAAAAGACTGGTGAAACCTGGTTTTGGCGGATGCGTTCCATTTGAACTCCCAGGCATTGAATCTGCCGTCGGCTTCCTCCACGTAGTCAATTTCCTGCTGTGATTTGGTTCTCCAGAAATAAGATTTGCCGTGCAATGCTCTGTACTGGCGGTACTTCAGCCTTTCGCTGACCAGAAAGTTCTCCCATAGCGCGCCAACGTCCGTACGCAACTTCAGCGGACTGAAGTTTTCGAGAACGGCATTTCTGATTCCGTTATCGTAAAAATATATCTTTCTGTTACTGGTGATTTCATTCCTCAGGTTTCTGCTGAGCGGCATCAATCTGAAAACGATATACGATTTTTCCATCAAATCGAGATAGTTTGATACCGTATTCTTGTCAATACCCAGCATACGGGATAGTTCGTTGTAGGATACTTCAGATCCGAGCTGCAGTGCCAGTGCCTGTAATAGTTGCCATAATATTTCAGGTTTTCGTACCCCCCGGAATTCAAAAACATCCTTGTACAGATAACTGCCCGAGAGAGAAAGCAGGATTTCTCTCTCCATACCCTGCCTGACAATTACTTCAGGGTACATGCCATACACAAGCCTGGTTTCCAGTTGCTGCGCTGCATCCGTCATACCGTAGGCGTTTTCAAGTTCAGACCAGGAAACCGGATATAACTGGTACTCCCATTTCCTTCCCGTAAGCGGCTCATTGATCTGATTGGCCAGTTCAAAAGACGATGAACCGGAGGCAATCACCTGAATTTCAGGCATTTCATCTGTAAACAGTTTCAGCGTGAGACCTATATTCTTTATACGCTGTGCTTCATCTATTACCACCAGCCGCTTTCCTCCTGTGAGCTGTCTCAGTGTGGCAACAGACGCTTCAGTCAGCATGGTTCGTATCTCGGGTCGGTCGGCATTGAGCCATACGCTTTCATCAGAATACTGCCTGAGCAGTATTCTCAATAAAGTCGTTTTGCCGGTCTGACGGGCACCCAGCAAAACAACAGCCTTGCCCCCGAACAGTCTCTCCCGCAATCCGGGAAGCAAATCACGTGCGATTTCCTTCATAAACATGGTTTTATTCACCAAAAGTAAATACTTTTGGTGAATAAAACCCCGAAAATTACTTTTTTATTTTCCAGCCGGCCAGCTTGAACACGGATACGTACTCGGAAGGCACATACAGCCTGTCTTCCGGACAGGCAATGGAATAATAATCTTCCGGGTGCAGTATTTCAGCAGAGCCGGGATTGGCCAGGTCAATCACATAGCGGTCGGGCGCTTTACCCCGACTGATGAGTCGCAACTCGAAGGGCATAATCCGGAGCGGATCGGCGGGGTTATAGATTCCGGCTCCCTGCGTGCGTGCCTCTGCGACGTTGCTGCGTGCGTCCTGCAGTTTTCCTGCTGCGCGGATAATTTTCCAGAAACCGTCGGGACGGGCATTTTCTTCGTCGAAGGGGCGTTTGTTGAGAAAGGGCTGCACATTGGGCCATATGAAATAAGGGAGTGCCCATCCGGCGAGCAACTGGCGTTCGTTATAACTCCAGCGGGTTACGGCGCGGGCCGTGACGGGATCGGAGAAATTTTCGCGGCCACTGTTCAGGTAGCACAACAGGCGGCCGTACCCGTCGAGAAATTCGAGTCCGAATGACATAAACAGTCCGAATTTATCGGCACTCACCCCGCTGGCCCTTATATCCTGCGATATAATTTCTTCCAGACTGACTTTTGCTTTCCGGGCGTACCGGGCGTGGTTGGCAGCCACACCGATGCCATCTCCTGCTCTTTTCTCCAGATCGGCGAGCAGTGCAGAGCTCAGGTTCATTCCTTTTTTCCAGTTGCCAGAGGTAAAAAGGGTATCCCATCCGACGTTGGACAGACTTTTAAAGCGCGTTTCACCGGGCAGCATCATACTTACCTCGGGCGTATCAATACCCAGAAAACGGAGTCCGAAGCGATCGGAGAGCCTGACGTTGACGGTATCTCCGTCGTGGGTTTTAATCCTGACACCCTTGTCATTTTCCGTAAAATCGGCCAGTGAGGCACTGCCAACGCGAATACCACCCTGCAGGACGGCCAGTGATTTTGCTGTTTTCATAAAGACATTGATTCAGCTTTGTTCAGTTCCACAACTATACAAAGGTAGGTGATGCAGTAATCTGATGAAGTCAATATTGCTACCTTTGCTATCTGACTAACATTTTTGAGTATGAAACAGTTGCTAAATCTCGTTTTTTGCCTTTTTTCGGGCTTTCTTTTTGCCCAGAGCAGCATTAATATCATTCCTGCGCCTTCATCGGTAACAGTGGGCACCGGATTTTTTTCACTGAAAAAAGGGGCACTGATTGGTTACGAACAGGCAGAAGCGGGCTGGGCGGCCAATTATCTGGCCGAAGAGCTGAATCGCTCCACAGGCTACGGATTAAAAACAGTTTCATCCAGATCAGCAGCCATTACAATCAGTACGGACGCTTCCGACAAGTCGCTCGGACAAGAGGGCTACCGGCTCGAGGTAACGGCCAAAGGCATTAAAATATCGGCTAACACGCCCGCAGGGGCTTTTTACGGGGTACAAACCCTGATACAATTATTCCCTGCAGAAATCAGAAGTACAACGGTGGTGTCCGGTATCAACTGGAACGTACCGGTAGTGAGTATCACTGACCAGCCGCGCTTCGGATGGCGGGGAATCATGCTCGATGTGAGCCGGCATTTCTTCAGTGTGGCCGATGTGCAGAAATACATTGACGAGATGGCCCGCTACAAATACAATACATTTCACTGGCACCTGACCGACGACAACGGCTGGCGGGTAGAAATCAAATCATTACCCAAACTCACTGAAGTTGGAGCCTGGCGTGTGGAGCGGCATGGCCGGTTCGGAGAGCGGGCCGAGCCAAAACCGGGTGAGCCGGCAACATACGGCGGCTTTTACACCCATGACGATATCCGTGAAATTATCCGTTATGCCGAAGAACGCAACGTGACAATTGTACCGGAAATAGATGTGCCCGGTCACTGTATGGCTGTACTGGCGGCATACCCTGAACTGAGCTGTACCAAACAGCAGGTTTCGGTGAACCCCGGAACCGATTTTTCAGACTGGTACGGGAACGGCACCTTTAAAATGAATGTGGAGAACACCCTGAATCCGTCGGATGAAAAAGTGTACGAGTTTCTGGACAAGGTTTTCACTGAAGTTGCCACCCTTTTCCCGAACCAGTACATACATGTGGGCGGCGACGAGTGCTACAAGGGTTACTGGAAAGAAGATCCGGGCTGCCAGGCACTTATGGAGAAGCAGGGAATACGCCACGTGGAAGACCTTCAGGGCTATTTTATGAGTCGTGTGGGACAAATCATTCAGTCCAAAGGCAAAAAAATGATTGGCTGGGATGAAATACTGGAGGGTGGAATTACACCCGGCGCGGCAGTCATGAGCTGGCGCGGTGTGAAAGGCGGTATTCAGGCGGCCAAAATGGGCCACGAAGCCGTGATGACTCCAACTACGCACGCCTACATTGATTACAATCAGGGCGATCAGACTATTGACCCGCCCATATATTCCGGCCTACGGGTGAGTAAAAGCTACAGTTTCGAACCCGTGCCCGATGGAGTGGAGGCGAAGTACATACTGGGCGGACAGGCCAATCTGTGGACAGAGCAGGTACCTACCCTTCGTTATGCAGAATATATGACCTACCCGCGTGCGTGGGCGCTCGCGGAGGTTTACTGGTCGCCGAAAGAAGTGAAAAACTGGAACGACTTCTCTGCAAGAATGGAAAACCACTTCCGGCGATCAGACGCTGCCGGCGTGAATTACTCGAGAGCCGTTTACGATCCGGTTGTCAAAACAAAAAAAGAGAACGGACAACTTTTGCTCGTACTGGAAAGTGAAATCAGCGGAGTGGATATCCACTATACGCTCGATGAAACCATGCCCGATAACCACTCCGGAAAATACAGCAGTCCGGTACCCGTTCCGGATGGTCCGGTCAACCTGCGTGTGCAGGCTTACAGAAATGGTGTGCCCAGCGGGCATCTGATCACTTTGAAAAGAAGTCAGCTCGAAGCCCGGGCACAGTGAAAACAACCGAACCAGTAAAAGCATATAATGGAAGAACACAAAAACAACCCGGCCAAAGAAGAAAGGCCGGAGCTTATTGATCAGGCGCTCATTGCCCCGTATCTGAATGAATTGTTTGGTTATGAGCGTTTTGTAGAAGGTTTGAAGGCTTTTCTGCCTGAAAGCCTGTTCAATCATATCATGGAAACAAAGGACCGGGTGAATACCATTGAGGGTTTTCAGACGGACATCATTCTTCATATCCTGAACCTGATTGAGCAGATCAGTATCAGAGAACTTTCTTCGGGCGGACTGGAGCATCTGGATCCGAAAAAGCAGTATCTGTTCATTTCCAATCACCGGGATATTGTGCTGGATTCTGCTTTTCTGAATACCACCCTGTTTAAACGCGGATTCCGAACCAGCCAGATAGCCATCGGCGACAACCTGATGCGACACCGCATTTCAGACCTGATTTTCCGGATGAACAAGAGCTTCGTGGTGAAACGCACCGGCTCCCCCACAGAACTGTATAAATACTCCGTTCTGCTTTCCGAACATATCAGGACACAGATAACCGAAGGGATAGATTCTGTATGGATTGCCCAGCGTGAGGGTCGCGCCAAGGATGGCAACGACCGCACGCAGACAGGCCTGCTGAAAATGCTGACGCTTGGTCAGCAGGGCGATCTGAAAAGTTTTTTCCGTTCGCTGAATATCGTACCAGTGGCCATATCCTATGAATTTGACCCGTGCGACCTCCTCAAGGCTCAGGAGTTTGTAAATAAAAAGAACAATCCGGACTATAAAAAGAGCTTTGAAGAGGATTTGCAGCATATCCTGCTGGGTCTGCGCGGACAAAAAGGGAGGGTACACTTTGAATTCGGCAAACCGCTCAAGGAGGAGCTGGATGTGTTTGATGAGTTGTCCAACAGTAAAAAACAACTGGAAGCACTGGCGGGAATCATTGACAGAAGTATCCACAAGAACTATGCCCTGCACGGTATCAATGAGATAGCCGATAAACTGCTCAGGGAAGATGACAGCCCCTGTACCCGCTGTGATGAAGGCGAAGACTCGACACTAATGGACTACTTTTTACGGAAAAAACAACAGCTGCAGAATGATACTGACGGCTCCGGTTACCGCTATCTGCTGGGTATGTACGCCAATCCGCTGATTAACGCGCAATCCGGGGAGTGATTTGTATGTGGGGAAAGGGTGTCGGGGAAAAATACTTCTACATTCGGCGTTCGATATTCGATATTCTGCGGTTTTTTAAATATCGAATTTCGAATGTAGAATGTCGAATATCGAAGTAAACCCCAAACCCCATACCCATCACCCTGCTACCCAACCCTCAATATTCCTCGTTTCGCTCGAGAAATTCACGCCCACACAGGTAACCGGCTTGCCGCTCTCCCAGGCGCTACGGTAATACTTCTTTTGTTTGATCTGCTCCAGCGCCTCACCGGCTGATTTGTCGAGCTTGAACTCCAGGATGTAAAAACGGGTGGGCGTTTCCACCATGCTGTCCACGCGGCCGTCGGAGGTGCATACCTCGCTGCGCACGCGCAGGCCCATGTACGTGAAAAGCAGGTGGATGGCGGCGTGGTAGAACTTCTCGGGGTGTTTGTCGTAAAGCTGGTATGGTATATTGGCAAATACCGTCTGCAGTATCCGGAAAACCTGCTCCAGATCATCGGCGAAGAAAGCCTTGCGAAGACTGATGACCAGCGAAGCAGACCGCTCGGTATTCACACCGACAAATCCTTCAATCAGATTTTCGATCATCGAATCCCGGACTTCCTTGTTCGGGTAGTCAAGCACAAGCAGTCCGTCCTCATCGCGCGACTGTATCGTCAGGTAGCCCGTCTGGAAGAGAATAGCCTCCACTTTCAGGCGCTCCAGCTCGAATGTCTCGAATCCGCCCGGATTGAGGGGCGGAAAATGCAATTCATAAATGCCTTCCTTGCGAAGCAGATTGATTAAAAAAGTGGGGGTGCCCGTCGCAAACCAGAAGTTCTGAAACTTCCCGACACTGAAAAAATTGTTCACAGACACCGGATTATACACCCTGTCGGCATCCTCCTCAAACCGGTAGCCATTGTACCAGATACGCAACTCCTCCAGCAACTCCTCGCGGGAGAGCTTCATTTTCAGGGCAGTAGCAGTGATGGCTTCACTGAAGTAATATTCCAGCTCTTCCTGCGTGTAGCCCAGCATGGTGGCAAACTGCGGATGCATCGTCAGGTCTGTCAGGTTGTTCAGACCGGAAAAAATGCCTGTCTTGCTGAACTTGCTCACACCGGTCAGGAATACCAACTCCAGGTACTCGTCCATCTCCTTGAGTACACTGTAAAACGCCCTGAGGCATTCCCGATTTTCAATGGATTTGTCAACGTTCACGCCCAGGTAGTGAACGATCGGGGCATCATATTCATCTATCAGCACCACCACCTTGCGGGGACCCGAGAGAGCGATAATCAGCTCCCGCATCCGGTCGCGGGCCGATTTCGCCACCAGTTGTATCTGGTTATTACGTCCGATTTCCGTGATCCGCTCTGACAGTGGCTCCTCCAGTCCGCGTTGCTCAAAATTGATATCCTTGAATGACAGACGTATCACCGGATGCTTCCGGCTCCAGTCCCACTTGTCCTCGATCCAGAGCCCTTTGAACAGCTCCCGGCTACCCTTGTACAGCTCGCTCAGCGTGGATACTGTCAAAGACTTGCCGAACCGCCGCGGACGCGACAGGAAGTAATACTTACCCGTGGTCGCCATCCGGTGCAGATACATCGTCTTGTCAATGTACTTGTACCCGCCCTCAATGAGGCCGCGGAAGTCTTGTAACCCGAGTGGTAAGTTGTCTGCCATTTAATGGATTCTGTACTACAAAGGTACGGGAAACTGGCGAATATTGAAGTAAAACAGTATCCCGGATAT
>JBEGNB010000161.1:0-11769 GCA_041182785.1 Bacteroidota bacterium | reverse complement strand
CTGTACAAGGACGTGGCAAGCAATGCAGGGTTCAACATGGTTGATCTGACTGATGATTATTTTACCGGAATGAAAACTGAATTCGGAGACTATTTCCGGGTACACGGCTATTTCAAAGACGGTAAAATGTTGGCATTTTACTCTACCATCCAGAATTACAGTGAACTGGAGGCTCATTTCATAGGCTATGAAAAGTCATTGAACCATGAGTGCCAGCTCTACCTGAACATGCTTTACGACATTATCAGACTGGGTATCGAATCGGGAAGCGCCAGAATTATTTTCGCCAGAACGGCCCTCGAAATAAAGAGCTCCGTCGGTGCAGAACCACGTCCGCTCTGGAACTATCTGCGACACCAGAACCAGTTTGCCAACCGGTTTACCGGAACAATTCTGGATTACCTGAAACCTGTTGAAACATGGCTCCCACGCCATCCTTTCAAAGACGAACATACGTCGTAATCAGCGAAAAACAGCAAATAACTCTACCTGCAGACCGCGTTGTCCCCTTAACCAAAGAAGATAGAGGCCGGGAGGGGCAGTAGTCATACTGATTTCATTTTCACCCTCTGCTGCCAGGGCGCGCTGAATTTCGTTACCGTGTGTATCAGTTATCCACCAGTTTCCTGTATCACCGGAAGTATTAAAACGAAAGGAGCCATTATTGGGATTTGGAGCCAGGGAAAGTTCCCGCTGATTCCCGATAAACGGAGCAGATGACGCCCCCATTATCCACACCGTCGCGTTGTTGGTGCATACTATTTCATCATCAAATGACATGCAAACTGTATTCTGGATTACCTGCGAAGAATTCAGGAAATCGTGCAGACTGACCGCGTACATGATATAACCCGTGGAATTGTCAGAAAAATCCGGATCGGCATAGGGCAAGCGAATTCCGTTGAAATACCACCTTACGAATCCCTGGTCTCTTAAAAGCTGGTAGCCGTGGCTGGCATCTATCACTCGAAGTGTTGACGCATCAAACCTTGGATCAAGTGTATCGCGAATCACCAGATTTTGTACCGTATCCGTTCCGTTATTTTCGAAGCGAATCAGAAAAATAACTTCGGCGCCGGCAGCAACCTCTGTCGTGGTGAAATACGCACTGCCAATTACCTGCAGGTCGTTCTGTGCTGCGATCGGAAGAGCACCGAGCCAGTAAAAAAAGAGAATCAGCCAGATTGCCAGTTTATTCATGCCCAACAGTTTTTCAGGGCTGTTCTGAGACTGTAATCAAATCGGATTTGAAAGTCCGAAGGTAATGTAATTTTATATTTCACCAATGTTTCGGCGATATTATTCCTTGTAAACACCCTCCCCTATTCCCAACCGCATTAAATTTGCGGCGCGCATGAAAAATTACCTCGATCACGCCATTACGCTCACCTTACTGGCGCTGCTCATGTTGATCAGCCTATCTTACTTGCCGGTTAATCTGTCGCCAGGCGGATTCACTCTGCGCAACATGGATATTTTCTCGGATGTACGCGCAGACGCGGCACTACCTTTCGAAGAAACTGAACAGGCTGGCGGACCAAGTTACGACACAACTTACTACAGTGCCTCCTACACCAACGGATGGGCCAGCTTGGACTCCTCGGCCAGAGCAATGGCTTACCGGGTTGATACATCCGATTACGGCCGTATTATCGAAGATTACACTTACGGGCAACATGGCCTTGCCCGCTTTTTCTACGGTATCGACTCGATCAGGTATGGCAAATCTGTTCGTATTGCATGGTATGGCGATTCTTTTGTGGAGGGCGATATTCTTATTGGCGACCTGCGCGATACGCTTCAGGGACTCTGGGGAGGACGCGGAGTCGGCTTCGTGCCCGTCACATCGGAGGTAGCACAATTCAGAAGAACCATAAAACATCAGTTCGGAGGCTGGAATACATTCTCCATTATAAAAAAGAACGGTCCGCGTCCTCCGGCAGGAATCAATGGCTATGCCTGTCAGCCATCCGGAATTGCCCGCCTCTCCTACGAAGGAACATCCAGCTTTGCCAGAACACGCAACTGGACGGATGTACGGCTGTTTTATTCTTCAGCCAGTACGGCGACATTCACCTGGAAAATAAATGGCGATCCCGCACGCGATGAGCTGCTGGATGGAGGCAACTCAACAGTCAGACAATGGAAATGGCCAGGGAATGGCAGTATCGCAACTGCCTTTTCTGCCAGCTTCCCTCAAACAGACAGCCTGCTGGTATATGGCACAGCCCTGGAGGGTGGTCCCGGATTTTATATTGACAATTTCTCTGTAAGGGGAAACAGCGGAGGGGCACTCTGTTTGCTCAAACCAGAAGTTATCCAGTCATTTACCCGATCAAGACCGTATGATCTGGTGGTCCTGCAGGTAGGACTCAATGCCGTGACCAACAGCCTTAATAATATTGCATGGTACGAATCCGAACTCGATAAAACCGTCAGACACCTCAAAAACTGTTTTCCGGGTGTACAGATCCTGATTGTCAGCGTAGGCGACAGGGGCGGCAAAAACGGAGAGGAATTAAGCACCATGAAAAGTGTGTACGCCATCTCGGAAATGCAGCGCAATCTTGCCCGCAGGCACGGTTTGCTGTTCTTTGACCTGTTCCACGGAATGGGCGGAACAAACTCGATTATCCGGATGGCCGCTCAAAGACCCCGGCTGGCAAATACAGACTATACCCACCTGACCCACGACGGTGGCAGGGTAGTCGGACTGATGCTGGCTGATCTGTTTGTACGTGAAAGAATCCGCTATTCACAGAAATAACGCCTTATGAGAAACATCCACTTTCCCGGCCCGCTGCAACTGCGCACTTTCTATGTAGTGGCTTTCCTGACGATCTTTATCGGTCAGTGTCATTCCCAGTTCAGACCCCCGCGTGTCGAAACAACAGATGCGGATACAGTTGGTTACGCGTTTATTTCTCAGGACAGCAACATCATTAACCTGTCGAATACCCTGAACCCGGTTTTTGAAAAACTCATGGCTCAAAGGACCAGCGGAGGCAGAAAAATCAGTATTGTTCACATAGGAGACTCGCATATACTTGGTAATTTCCTGACTCACGAGGTCAGAAACAGGCTGCAGCGTGAGTTCGGCGATGCCGGCCGCGGCTTTGTTTTCCCTTACAAGCTGGCCGGCTCCAATGGCCCCAGGGATTATCTCATGGAAACAAACTGTCGCTGGACGACCTCCAACTGCCAGCGCAATCTGGCAGCAGAGACAAACTACGGGGTTTCCGGCTTCAGACTGGAAACAAACAGTTCAAACGGAGAACTCACTTTCCGACTGCGCGATACCGCTACCTCTGAAACGAAACTGTTCTCTAAACTTACTATTTTTCAGACAAAAGACCCGGAAAATTTTGAACTGGATGTCAGGGATGAATCCTCCGCTCAATCGGCCCACCTCTATCTGGAAGATGATTACTCCCGGTCTTTCTTCTTCGACAAACCCGTAGCCCAGGCCACAATCTCGGCGCGAAAAAGTGCCGACGTACAGTCCAGACTCGTCATTGACGGCATCTCGCTCGAAAATGAACTCAGCGGTGTTATTTACCATTCCATCGGAGTAAATGGCGCAAAATATATGGATTTCGCACGCGCCAGGTATTTCGCACGTCAGGTAGCTGCACTGGAGCCGGATCTGGTGATTTTTTCATTTGGCACCAATGAGGGTCAGGGTAATACCCCTGCAGAATACCTGTTGTTTACCATGAACACACTCATAAACAAGGTGAAAGAGCACGCTCCGGCAGCACAGATCATGGTGACAACACCGGCAGATTCATATCTACGGGGAAAAGGATTCAACCCGTTTCTGAGCGATGTCAGCAGGAATATCAGACAGTTTGCCAGTGAAAAAGGGTATGCCCTCTGGGATCTGTACCAGATTACCGGCGGAGAAAAATCGGCAGCAGACTGGAAATCAAACGGACTGATGTCATCCGACTCGGTACATTACTCCAAAGCCGGATATGCTGTTCAGGGCAAATTGCTCTACCAGTCCATCATCAAAGCGTACAATGCTTTTGTAGAATCAAAACAATGATCTTTACCCTCGAACCTCACGAACTGAGACTGCTCGAACACGTCGGCCGCTGCGCCGAAGAACTCGGGATACCCGCTTACGCAGTTGGCGGGTACGTGCGCGACCGGCTGCTTGGCAGACCCTCCAAAGATATTGATATTGTTTGTGTGGGCGATGGAATCCAGCTCGCCAATCAGGTTGCCAACGGGATATCGCCCCGCCCCAAAGTGGCTGTTTACAGCCGGTTTGGAACCGCCATGCTCCACTATGAAGATATTGAAGTGGAATTCGTGGGTGCAAGAAGGGAAAGCTACCAGTCAGACAGCCGAAAACCCGATGTCGAACTTGGCACTCTCGAGGATGATCAGAACAGACGCGATTTTACGATCAATGCCATGGCTATCAGCCTGCAGGCCGACTCCTTCGGACAAATCGTGGATCCTTTCGACGGTATGAAGCACCTGGAAGAACGTGTCATTAAAACACCCCTTGACCCGGGAAAGACGTTCTCCGACGATCCCCTTCGGATGATGCGCGCCATACGCTTCGCTACCCAGCTGGGCTTCTCCATTGATCCGGTCACCTTCAACGGAATCAGGGACTACAAGAATCGTATAAGTATCATCTCCAAAGAGCGGATTGCCACCGAACTGGAGAAGATTATGAAAAGTCCGAAACCATCCACAGGCTTCAATCTGTTGTTTGATGCCGGACTGCTCCAGATCATCATGCCGGAAGTGGCAGCATTGCAGGGAGTGGAAGACCGGCAGGGCCGGGCTCACAAGGATAACTTTTACCATACCCTCGAGGTGCTGGACAATGTATGCAGAAAGAGCAATAACGTGTGGCTGCGGTGGGCAGCCCTGCTGCATGATATCGGCAAGCCACCCACCAAAAAATTCGACAAACAAGCAGGCTGGACGTTCCACGGCCATGAATGGAAGGGAGCCAATATGGTGCCACCCCTGTTCAGGAACCTGCGCATGCCACTCGACCAGAAACTGGAATACGTGAAAAAGCTGGTGTTTATGCACCTGAGACCGATATCCCTGACCCGGGAAGAAGTAACCGACAGTGCTGTCAGGCGGCTGATTTTCGACGCAGGTGAAGACCTCGACGACCTGATGATACTCTGTGAATCAGATATCACTACCAAAAACCCGAAAAAAATGGCGCGCTATCTGGAGGGTTATGAGTACCTGAAAGAGCGTATATCGCTGGTAACCCAGGCAGACCGGCTCAGACTCTGGCAGCCACCAATTACCGGAGAAATTATCATGCAAACGTTCGGACTCAGTCCCTCCAGGGAGGTTGGTGTTATCAAAACAGCCGTACGGGAAGCCATTCTGGACGGGGAAATACCCAATGAAATGGCCGAAGCATTTAACAGAATGATCGAGGAGGGAAGAAAACTGGGACTGGAACCCGTGGCCTAGGGTGTGTCTGAAACTAACCGGACTGGTTTGTATCCTCGTTGCGCTCCAGTATAAACTTGAAGCGGTTGGGAAGCACCCGGAACCGGTCGCCCAGCCAGCGCTCCAGTGTGATGGCAGCCAGCGCATAACCCGCAGAAACCCCTGGAACGGGTATCAGAACAACAACCACAAACGGAAGCAGGCGGGGCATATCTTTCAGCTGCTTTATTGCCTCGTCCAGTTCTTCCTGCGTAGGATGCCTGTCTGTTGGAATCAGCCGTAATTTACCCGTACCTTGACGGCCGAATACCTCCAGCATCTTGCGGGTGTCTGCCCCCTCCATCACCAGAGCCCAAAACATTCTGCGGGGAAGTCGGATAAATTCTTTGAGTTTCATCGCCACAAAAGTACGGATATTCAACTTTTGCCATGCACCCTTTTGCACATATTCACCACACTACCCGCCGCCACTTCCTCAGGCAATGCGGATTCGGACTCGGTGCACTCGCACTGGGCAGTCTGGTCGGCAGTTGCACTGATTCCGGCAATAGAACAGCTGTACTGACCGATTCAGCCAACCCGCTTGCTCCGCGCCCTCCCGCTTTCCCGGGAAAGGCCAAAGCAGTGATTTATCTGCACATGGCAGGCGCGCCCTCTCAACTGGAGCTTTTCGATTTCAAACCCGAACTGGCCCGGCTCGATGGTCAGGATTGTCCGCCCTCTCTGATGGAAGGTAAAAAATTTGCCTTCATCCGGGGAATACCCAAAATGCTGGGGCCTCAGGCCACTTTCAGCCAGCACGGCCAGTCGGGGGCCTGGATCAGTAACTACCTGCCTCACCTTCAAACGGTGGCCGATGAACTCGCTTTTCTGAAAGCCGTACATACCGACCAGTTCAACCACGCACCCGCACAACTGCTTATGCACACGGGCAGCGCGCGCCTGGGAAGACCCAGCATCGGATCATGGGTAACCTGGGGACTGGGTACCGAAAATGCCAATCTGCCGGGATTCGTCGTGCTGACCTCCGGCGGAAATAATCCCGATGCCGGCAAAAGTGTATGGGGAAGCGGATTCCTTCCTTCCGTATATCAGGGCGTTCAGTGCAGAAGTGCCGGTGATCCGGTGCTGTTCCTGAATAACCCCGGGGGAATATCCCGCGAAATCCGAAAGGCAAGTATCGAAGCTGTCAATGAAGCCAACGAACTCGCCCGGCTGGAAACCGGCGATCCTGAAACTGCCACCAGAATTGCGCAGTATGAAATGGCCTACCGAATGCAGATTGAAGCACCGGAAGTAATGAATATTGACAATGAACCCCAATACATACACGAACTGTACGGAACACAACCCGGGAAGGCCTGCTTCGCCAACAACGCCCTGCTCGCCCGGAAACTGGTTGAAAAAGGCGTAAGGTTTGTTCAGTTGTTCGACTGGGGATGGGATACACACGGAACCGGTGCAGATCTCGCAGTAGATATCGGACTGGTGAACAAATGCAGGGAAACCGACCGGGCCATAACCGCACTGCTGCTCGATCTGAAACAGCGAGGCCTCCTCGAGGAAACCCTCGTGGTCTGGGGAGGAGAATTCGGCAGAACACCCATGATGGAAAATCGAAACGGGATAGAAATGCCCTTCAAGGGACGCGACCACCATACCGAAGCCTTTACCATGTGGATGGCCGGCGGTGGAATAAACGGTGGCGTCACGCACGGCGAAACAGACCCCACGGGCTTCAGCGCAGTATCCGGCAAAGTCAGCGTTTTCGATATACAGGCCACTATTCTGAACCAGCTCGGATTCGATCACGAGAAATTCACCTTCCCGTTTCAGGGCAGGTCGTTCCGGCTGACTGATGTAAGTGGTAACGTCATCAGGGAAATCGTCGCATAGTAACTGTACATTTTTTACCTTGCGCGCTCAATTCCTGATTATGCGCTTTCTTCTCATCACAATCCTGTTCTGTACGCTTTCACAAAAAGGAATCAGCCAGGAACCCTCCAAACAGGAGCTATACCCCTGTGGAGCACCAACCGGTGTATCTGATTTTCTGGAAAAATACCAGAGAAATCCATGGATGTTCGCACATCCCGAATCAGGCGATACGCTCTGGGTAGCCGTGCAGATCCACCTGCTGGCCAAAGACAGCGGGGCCGGAAGGATTCCATGGGACCGCTACCTGGCAGCCTTCTGCCGCCTGAACCAGGATTTTGCGGAAAGCAGGATCCAGTTCTACATGAAAGAGCCCTGGAATCTGCTCAACAATACAGGCTGGCATACACATTCCACCATTCCACAGGGAATAGACATGATGCTGACCAATAACGTGGAAGGAGCTCTGAATGCCTATTTCGTTTCCGATCCGGCCGGCAACTGTGGCTACAACCTTCCGTATGGCGGCGTAGCCATCGCGCACGGGTGCGCGGGCCCCGACGACCACACCTGGGCGCACGAAATTGGTCATGCACTGAACCTGCCCCACCCGTTCATCGGCTGGGAAGGCAAGACCTACAATTACAATAATCCCACTCCGCAGGTACTTACCTACGACTACACTTACTTCCACGATACACTCGACACACAGGTGCCTGCACCGCTGGATACAGCACTGGTGGAGTTTGTCAGCGGTGCCAACTGCGCCGTGGCAGCTGACCGCGTCTGTGATACCAAGCCGGACTACCTGAGCTACCGCTGGAACTGTAACCCGGCCACGCAGATGAGTTCGGTCAAACAAAAAGACCCGAACGGAGTTGATTTCTACTCGGATGGCACCCTGTTTATGTCTTACGCCGATGATGCCTGCCAAAACAGGTTCTCCGCCGAACAGATATCCATCATGCGGGCAACCCTGGCCACCGAAAAGGCCGACTGGGTCATTCCGGCCATGCTGCAGCAGCCCGTCACAGAACTCCCGACACAGATAGAACCCGTACTGGGACAGAATCAGCCAGTCACAGGAGCCCGGCTTGTCTGGAAATCTGTGCCAAACGCCACGCACTATGTGGTACAGGCCTCCCGAATCCCTTCATTCGGATACAAGGAACTCGATATCGTTACTACCGATACATTCGCTGTTTGCGGCTCGCTGACTGCCAACAAGACTTATTACTGGCGTGTAAAACCATTCAACTACTGGCATACCTGCCAGCCATTTACGGCCTCCGAGACATTTTTTACCAATCCTTCCTCGGAAGCCAGTGAACCAGATGCCGATGGATGGCGTTGTTACCCGAGCGTGATTTCTGATGAATCTGTATTGACGCTGAAAACACCATCGTCCTGGACGGGTACCGACATACAGGTCAGTATCTTCGACATGGCCGGAAAGCAGCTTTTCTCAGCAGAAATACCCTGTCAGGAAGAAACGCGCCTCGAAATACCCGGACTCAAAAGTTGGCCCGGTGGTACCTGCCAGCTCATTGCTGTGTCAGGAAAGGGGGTAAAACGTCAAACGATTGTCAAACATTGAACAATTATGTGTCGTGCGCTGACTTTTGTCAAATTCCATTTCGGAATATTGCGAACATCGCGGACATTTGAACCGAATAACAAAAACTGCTTTTAATGAAACTTTCATTACCTGTACTCCTCTCTGCCTTCCTGTTCACCGCAAACGCGCTGAACGCGCAAGTCACCAATCCCGGCGGTTGCGGCACCGTTGGTATGACCGACTGGTTCAAATGGTATGTTGATCACCGCGACCAGCTCATTGACGAGCGCGGAGAAGATACCACCTGGCTCTATGTACCCGTTACTGTTCAAATCACAGGAACAGATGCTGGCACCGAATATTACAACCTTGAACTGGCCATCGGTGCACTGCACAATATGAACCAGCAGTTCAGGGAAGCCCGTATCAGGTTCTACATGATGCCCGGCGACCCGTTCCGCTATCTGAACAATACCTACTGGCACGACCACGACTGGGGCGGCGGATCCGATCTGATTAACAGCAATCGCCTGCCCAGCAGGCTGAATGCCTACGTGGTCAAGAACCCCGCAGGCAACTGTGGTTACTCCTGGCAGGATGCTATCGTACTGGGCAAAAGCTGCTCTGGTGTCAATAACACAACCTGGGCCCACGAGGCAGGTCACCACCTGTCGCTCCCACACCCTTTCTTTGGCTGGGAGGGCGAGTCCTGGGATTACTCCCAGCCCGCTCCCGCTTCCATTGGAGGATGGAATGTTGAAAAAACCGACGGCAGCAACTGCTACCAGTCGGGCGACCGCTTTTGCGATACGCGTCCCGATTATCTCAACTACCGCTGGAACTGTAACCAGAATGGCGAAAGTGTTACCGTTCAGCACGATCCCGACAGTGTGGCTTTCCGATCGGATGCAACCCTCATCATGGGTTATGCTCTGGATGCATGCGCCAACAGATTCACTGCCGAGCAAATCGCTGCCATGCGGAATAACCTGATGACCGAGCACTCCGATTATCTGCAGATAACTGATCCTCTTCAGGAAATCTCCGAAGATGAACCGGTTGAACTGGTAGCTCCGCTCGATACTCAGTATGTTCAGTATAACAATGTGACTTTTTCATGGAATCCGGTGCCAAATGCCTCTCTTTACACCGTGGAGGTAGGACTGAAAGAAAATATGCTGCCGCGTTTCATCTGGCATACTGTTTATAACACTACGACGCTTACTGTCACCAAAAATATCCCGAACAACCGTCTCCTGTACTGGCGCGTGCGCCCGTACAGCGAGTGGGACTTGAGCAAACAGCTGGCGCCACAGCAGGTGGGTGTGTTCAGAACGTACAACTTTGCTGCCACCAACGACCTGGAACGCAATGTACTTGCAACACTGACCCCGAATCCGGTTCCGGCTGGCCTGCCAGCCGTTCTTCAGCTCACCGCCGACGACAACATGGACGCCCTTGTCTCTGTTTCTGATGCCGCCGGCCGTCGCTGCCACTTCGAATCAGTCAAACTGCACCCTGGTGAAAATCTCATTGAAATTCCTACAGCGAATCTCAATGCCGGTATCTACTTTGTCCTGCTTCAAAACGAACTTGGTACAATCCTGAAAAAACTCGCCGTGACGGAATAGTATTACTGTACACTTTCAAGTGCTTGTTCAGGAGTAAATCGGTCGGAAATAACGGATTTTTACTCCTTCTTTGATTACTGCGGTGCCTCGACTCTTCCCTGAGTAGAGGCACCGCAGTTGCTTTACAGATACTTTTTGATTAAACAGAGGGAGATGACCATGGAATTCAAATGTATCCGGACTCATCGGCACTTTACAAACTGACGCTCCCGAAACAGCTTATTCGACGTAAAACTCCGGTCGAATAAGCCTCTTCTTGCTACTTTGGGAGATTTTTACGGCGCGATTTCTCTGTATTGCCGTAATTATGCAGGGCAAATCATGTTGAAACTATGAAATATATCTCCGTCATTGCGCTGCTGCTGCTCGGCACGCTTGCCACTCAGGCCCAAAACAAGAAAAAATGGGATGTGAATAATCCCGAAACAGGTCTCCGGTACAAGGATATCGAGTTCAGTACTTCCGAAGGCACCTGGATGTGCCTTGATGTTTCACCCAGCGGGCAAACCATTGTTTTTGATCTGCTTGGCGATATCTACTCCATGCCAGCCACCGGCGGTACAGCCACCTGCCTCCGTTCCGGACTCGCGTGGGAAGTACAGCCGCGCTTTTCTCCGGATGGAAGCAAGATTCTTTTCACCAGCGATGCCGGCGGAGGCGACAATATATGGGTGATGAACGCCGATGGGAGTCAGGCACGCCAGATTACAAAAGAAAACTTCCGGCTCCTCAATAATGGCGAGTGGATTGATCAGGACTACTTCGTGGCCAGAAAGCACTTTACCTCTACCCGTTCGCTCGGGGCCGGAGAGCTCTGGATGTACCACGTCAACGGCGGCGATGGCATACAACTCACCAAACGCAAAAATGACCAGCAAGACCTGAACGAACCGTCTGTTTCCTCCGACGGGAAATACATTTACTTCAGTGAAGATATGTATGGCGGAGGTTACTTCCAGTACAACAAGAACCCAAACACCCAGATATTCGCCGTAAGACGCTACAACCGCGAGAAAGGTATTGTGGAAGATATCACCGGCGGATCTGGCGGTGCCTGTCGCCCGCAAATCAGCCCCGATGGCAAATGGCTCGCCTTTATCAGACGCCAGGAGGTCAGGACCGTACTCTTTCTGCTGAACCTGGAAACAGGCGAAGAATACCCCGTTGATGACCAGCTCGACAAAGACCAGCAGGAAGCCTGGACGATCTTCGGTTGCTATCCCGGTTACTCGTGGGCCGATGCAGAGAATATCGTTATAT
>JBEGNB010000160.1:0-8013 GCA_041182785.1 Bacteroidota bacterium | reverse complement strand
CCCCGGAATCCTATGCTTCCTGCGGCGCACAATTTATTAATATTATGGGTAAACAAATCCCACTAAGCACCACGTTCAACCTGCCGGATGGACGTGAAATCGTGCTTGAAACGGGTAAACTGGCCGCTCAGGCCGATGGCTCCGTGCTGGTGCGTCTGGGCGATACCATGCTCCTCTGTACTGTGGTAAGCGCCCGAAAGGCCAAAGAAAATCAGCCTTTCTTCCCGCTCTCTGTTGACTATCAGGAGAAATTCGCCTCGATTGGACGTATCCCCGGAAACTTTTTCCGCCGGGAAGCGCGTCTTTCTGACTATGAAGTACTCATCAGCCGTCTGGTTGACCGCGCACTTCGTCCGCTGTTTCCCGACGGGTACATGAACGAGACGCAGGTAATCATCAACCTGATCTCTGCCGACAAGGAAACGATGCCTGATGCGCTCGCTGGTCTGGCTTGCTCTGCCGCCATAGCAGTAAGCGACATTCCCGTGGAAGCTCTTTTCTCCGAAGTACGTATTGCACGTATCAATGGCTCTTTCGTTATCAATCCTCACCGCTCCGATCTGGAACGTGCCGACATGGACTTTATCGTGGCGGCCACCAAACATGATATCACGATGGTGGAAGGTGAAGCTAACGAATGCCAGGAAGAAGATCTTGTGGAAGCACTGAAGATTGCTCACGAAGCTATCAAGACGCAAATCGCAGCACAGGAAAGGCTCGCTGAAATGGTTGGCGAATCTGCACTGGTGAAACGCACGCTGCCGGAAACTCCGGAAAATGAGGCACTCAAGGCCCGTATTGAATCACTCGTTAAAGATGATATCTACGCACTGGCCCGTTCTGCTTCCGACAAGGATACCCGCAAAAGCCGCCTGGAACAACTGAAGGAGATGGTTATGACCACGCTCGAGCAGGAATTCGGCGAAGAAACGGAAGAGAACTGGAAGCCGCTGGCCGACCGCTATTTCGACAAAACCAAGAAACACATCATCCGTGACGTGGTTCTGACCGACGGAAAGCGCCTCGACGGCCGTAAAAATGACGAGATTCGTCATATATGGTGTGAAGTGGATTACCTCCCTTCTGCACACGGTTCCGCTGTGTTCACCCGCGGTGAAACGCAGTCGCTCACATCACTCACACTCGGTACCAAGGAAGACCAACTTCTCGTTGATAACGCTATCAATCCGTACGATGAGAAGTTTATCCTGCACTACAACTTCCCGCCATACAGTACCGGCGAAGTAAAACCCATGCGTGGTCCCGGACGCCGTGAAGTTGGTCACGCCAATCTGGCAGCACGCTCTATCCGTAAAGTACTGCCGGCCGATTTTGCATATACCGTTCGCGTTGTATCCGATATCCTCGAGTCAAATGGTTCCTCATCCATGGCTACCGTTTGCGCCGGCTCTCTGGCGCTGATGGATGGTGGTGTCAATATCAAAGCCCCTGTGGCAGGTATTGCCATGGGCGCTATCGCCGATGATAAAGGCCGTATCTCTATTCTCTCGGATATTCTGGGCGACGAAGATGCGCTGGGCGATATGGACTTCAAAGTGACCGGCACCTCCAAAGGTATCACCGGTACCCAGATGGATATCAAAATAAACGGTATGCCTTATGAGCTCCTGACCAAGGCGCTCCTGCAGGCACGTGCAGGCCGACTGCATATTCTGGGCGAAATGGCCAAGACACTCGCAGAGCCCCGCGAAGATCTCAAGCCACACGCACCGCGTATGGTCGAGTTCCGTATCCCGCGCGACTTTATCGGAGCTGTTATCGGACCTGGTGGAAAGATTATTCAGGAAATGCAGCGCAATACCGGTACCACTATCTCTATTGATGAAGATACTGAAGGCGGAATTGTGGCAATCTTTGGTCCGGACAAGACTTCTCTGGACGCTGCCTACAACAAAATTCAGAGCATCATCTTTATGCCTGAAGTTGGAGCTGTTTACGAAGGTGAAGTGGAAGAACTCACGGACTTCGGCGCATTCGTCAAGTTCAAGAGCAAAACCGGACTGCTCCACGTTTCGGAATACGACCACCGCAGAATTGAGCATATCTCTGATGTGCTGCAAGTCGGCGACAAGGTTACATTCAAGATTCTGGATGTTGATCCGCGATCCGGTAAAATGAAACTTTCCCGCAGAGCTATCACACCAAAGCCTGATGGTACTATGCCTACTGACGAGGAAAATGCTGCACGCGCAGGTCGCGGCGGCGGTGATCGCGGTGGCGACAGACGCGGTGGCGGCGGTGATCGCAGAGGCGGCGGTGGCGACAGGCGCGGCGGCGGCGGTGATCGCAGAGGCGGCGGCGGCGGCGGAAGACGCTAAATACACGTTCCTTTATTTCAACGACACATAGTAACCGGCTCCGCTGCAATCGCATGGAGCCGGTTTTTTTTTGAGGATTCTACACCACCGGCAGAAAATTCCTGATACGCGCTTTTAACGGTTGAACTCGATGATATATTCCGAGCAATACTTGCCCAGATCGGAATACTTGAAGAACAGTCGCGCGCGCTGGCCCAGGCGAAGGCAGGTGCGTCTGGCGTCAACATCTTCCTGTGTATTCATAGGTTGCAGCGACGGGATACCACATTACATGGCCGGGTTTGGCTACCAGTAACCGGGGGGTGGTCCAGTCCTGAGAATTGCTCCCTTTTCCCAGATCGGCATGCGGGTTGAATGATATGTATAACTCGTCGCCTACCCACGATCGGCCCTCCACTTTACCCATAAGCATTACCCAGCAGTTCAGGTAGGAATTCCAGCTTACTGAGGGCCCCCAGTGAAATCCGCCATCGGGAGAAGATGCGCCGCCCCCGCCTGAAGATCGGGGTATCTGCAGTGAAGCAACCGGCTTCCCGATCCCATCCCAGGGAGCATTGAATCCTGTGCCATCCCAGCGGCGGGCCTTGCCTTGTGGTGCATCCAGATCACTGATTCTGATACGGGCCACACTGATACACTGACCGCTCCACTCCTTTTCAGCATCGTAGGTTTCCCGGTCATATACCCCCGGATAGCCGTATTCTCCGTAAAAGAGATAGAGATATTCACCGATTGCCACGGCGGACGGGTCGCCCACGCCTCCAGCGAATGTTTTCGACGTATTATGCGGCTTCAGAATCATCCGGGGCTGTTTATCCTCAAGAAAGAGGCCTTTATTTTCCCAACTCCAGCCGCCGTTTACCGATTTCATGATGCCAATCCGGCATACAGCAGCCGGAGTAATCCGCTCGGTGAGTCCCAAAGGCCAGTCTTTGTCAATATATCCTTCTCCGGTTGTCGGGTTGAAGGGCAGGGTTTCCGGATAATTTTCATTGTGGTAAACCGCGTACAGCGTGCGCCCACTTTTGTCGGACGGATCCTGATACACCGTTTCAAACCAGACCGCTCCGTGTAATCCCGGGCCGTTTGCCGGCATGGACGGCGCTATGTACGCAGAGGCAGGATTGCTGAATGCCTCGTCGGCATTTTTTCCACTGGAAAATTTCAGATCTCGCGCATCACCCCAGACGGGATCCTCACCATATTTCCCCGGAAAAATCCGGAAAGTATCCCCGATCCAGGCAGCGGCCATATTACAGTCCACAAAATTGTTGAATCGGAAAGTATCAGTCTGGATCAGCCTGAAGGAGGGGACTTTGAAGTCGGGTGATACCTGAGCGGTTATCATAAAGGGCGCCAGCAGAAGCGCCGCCAGAGAGAATTTACTTTTCATTTGAAGCAGACATTTTCTGAATTGAATGAATTGCTGTTACTTTGGGCAAATATAACATTGATTCAGTCAACTCAACATCTGCAGTATATGGCATCCTACTTCTCTTCCATTGCCCCTGTTCGTTATGAAGGGCCAAAAACCGATAATCCGCTGGCATTCCGCTGGTATGATGCCGACCGGAAGGTGGGTGAAAAAACGATGAAGGAGCACTTCCGTTTCGCTGTTGCCTACTGGCATACCCTTTGTGGCACGGGAGGTGATCCATTTGGGGTCGGAACCAAATCGTTCCCCTGGCTTCAGCGCAGCAAGCCGCTTGATCAGGCGTATGACAAGATGGATGCCGCGTTTGAATTTATCACGAAACTGGGCATACCCTATTATTGCTTTCACGATTACGATCTGGTGCAGGAGGGGCCCACACTGCGCGAAAGTGAGCGCCGACTGGCCAAAATCACCGACTACGCGCTGGAGAAGCAGCGTGAAACAGGTGTGAAACTACTCTGGGGCACCGCTAACCTGTTCGGGCATCCGCGCTATATGAACGGTGCTGCCACCAATCCGGACTTTCAGGTGGTTGCCTGGGCTGGTGCACAGGTACAGAATGCACTCGACGCAACGATCAAACTGGGAGGAGAGAATTACGTGTTCTGGGGTGGTCGCGAGGGATATATGAGTCTGCTGAACACGGATATGAAGCGGGAGCTCGACCACCTGGCACGCTTTCTGCACATGGCAAAAGACTACGCGCGCAAGGCCGGCTTCAAGGGGACATTCTTCATTGAACCCAAGCCCATGGAGCCTATGAAGCACCAGTACGACTTCGATGCTGCCACCACTATCGGATTTCTGCGCGAGTATGGCCTGGACAAGGACTTTAAACTGAATATCGAAGTGAACCATGCTACGCTGGCACAACATACCTTCCAGCACGAGCTGACGGTTGCCGCCGGTGCCAGTATGCTCGGATCTATTGATGCCAACCGGGGAGACTATCAGAATGGCTGGGATACCGATCAGTTTCCCAATAACGTGTATGAACTGACGGAGGCATTTCTGGTAATCCTGAAGGCTGGCGGTTTCGCCGGTGGAGGTATCAACTTCGATGCCAAGACCCGCCGCAATTCAACAGATCTGGAGGATATGTTTTACGCTCATATCGGCGGGATGGATGCCTTCGCGCGCGCGCTCCTGGCCGCACACGAGGTGCTGCACCATTCATCGTATCCCGGGATGCTGCGTGAACGCTATGATTCATTCGACAGCGGAGAGGGGCAGGCTTTCGAAACCGGCAAACTGAAGCTGAAAGATCTCAGGAAGATTGCCATGCGGGATGGTGAGCCCATGCAAAAAAGCGGCAGGCAGGAGCTCTTTGAGAATATCCTGAGTGGTCTGGTGTGACGGGTTTTACCGGGTACAGGGTATAGGAGGGATGAATCTCTCTCTATACCCTGCACCCGGACTCCGTTTATGCGAAAGCGGCAGCAACCAGATCTGCCTGTTCTTTCTCATGCGCTTTGGGGAAGCCTGTGGCCGGAGAGGCGGCTGCACGACGTGCAGAGCATTTCCAGTTGTACTGGCTGTGGTTAAGCGCGATATGCCCCCAGGCACCCATATTGGCAGGTTCTTCCTGTACCCACATCAGGTCGGCACCTTTGTACTTTTTCAACAGTGCCTCGAACTGCGTTTTGGGGAAAGGATAGATCTGTTCCAGGCGAACGATGGCAACATCCTCTCTGCCGTCCTCCTGTTGTTTTTTGAGCAGGTCGTAGTAAACCTTGCCGGAGCAGACCAATACGCGTTTTACTTTCTTTGCGTTGGCATTCGTATCGTCAATGAGTTCGCGGAAGCGGGTTCCGGTCTCAATTTCGCTGATTTCGCCCAGATTGAATGGCGCGCGCAGCGTTGATTTGGGCGACATCACGATGAGTGGCTTGCGGAAAGGACGCACAATCTGGCGCCGTAACAGGTGGAAGAAGTTGGAGGCTGATGTGACGTTTGCCACAGTCACATTATTTTCTGCACAGCCCTGCAGGAATCGCTCCAGACGGGCAGAGGAGTGCTCGGGACCCTGACCTTCATAGCCATGCGGCAGGAGCATCACCAGTCCGCTCATACGCTGCCATTTGCTCTCGCCGGCGAATATAAACTGGTCAATGATTGTACTGGCGCCGTTGGCAAAATCGCCGAACTGGGCTTCCCAGATTACCAGTGCATCGGGAGTGGAAAGTGAATAGCCGTATTCAAAGCCAAGTACGGCGTATTCACTCAGCAGTGAGTTGAAAATACGGAACTTTCCCTGATCAGGTGACAGACCGTCGAGGCGGTTTAGTTCGTGGTAGTCATTGGCGTCAATCACGCAGGCATGGCGGTGACTGAACGTGCCGCGCTTCACGTCCTGGCCGCTCATTCGGATATCGCGTCCTTCGAGCAGCAGCGACGAATAGGCGAGCAGCTCACCCAGCTGCCAGTCAATCTTGCCCGATGCTACCAGTTGTTTTTTCGCATCGTTCAGTTTGGATATCTGTGAGATGGGAGTGAAGCCTTCGGGGAAAGTGAGCAGGTGGTTCAGTACTTTGTCAATCACCTGACGGGATATACCTGTTTCCGGACTGTCCTGAAAATCCTTGTCGTCAATCGTCTTGCGGAGCGCTTTCCAGTGCATTTCCGGCTCCTGGTAAGTGTAAGGCAGCGGTTTCTGGCGCACATTATCCAGACGGGCCTGTAAATCGGCCCGGAAGCGCGCCTCCATATCTTTGGCCAACTGTTCGTCCACATCGCCGCGGGCAATCAGCGTGCGCGTGTACAGTGTGCGCGGGTCTTCGTGCTTTTCGATGATTTTCCACATCTCAGGCTGTGTGAAACGCGGTTCATCACTTTCGTTGTGTCCGTTACGGCGGTAGCAAACCACGTCGAGGAATACGTCGGTGTTGAACTTCTGGCGGTATTCGATGGCCAGTTCTGCGGCATATACCACGGCTTCCGGGTCGTCGCCGTTAACGTGGAACACCGGAGCTTCCACCACCTCCGCAATACTGCTGCAGTAGTGGCTGCTCCTCGCATCTTCCCAGCCGGTAGTAAAACCAATCTGGTTATTAATAACGAGGTGTACTGTGCCGCCAGTATTATAACCCTCCAGGTTCATCATCTGAATTACTTCATACACGATACCCTGGCCAGCTACTGCAGCATCCCCATGGATAAGAATTGGGATGACACGGTCAAAATTATCAGTGTACATGATATCCAGCTTGGCGCGGCAGAAGCCCTCCACCACCGGATTGACGGCCTCCAGGTGACTGGGATTGGGAAGAAGTTTTACGTATGCCTTGCGTCCGTTGAGGGCTTCAACCTGGGAGGAATAGCCCTGGTGATATTTCACATCACCTGATCCGAAGCTTTGGTCGGGGATGGATTTGTCTTCAAATGCGCTGAAAATCTGTTCGTACGTTTTTCCGACGATATTGCACAGGACGTTCAGACGACCGCGGTGAGCCATACCGATAACTACCTCCTCAATGGGTGTTTCCATCTCGGCAGCGCGGTTAATCATGGCATCGAGTGCGGCAATTGCCGACTCGCCACCCTCCAGTCCGAATCGCTTCTGACCGACGAATTTGGTAGCCAGGAACTGTTCGAAACCCACAGCGCCGTTAATTTTTTCCAGAATCCGGCGTTTTTTGTCAAGAGGAAATCCGTAGTCGGATGCCAGATTTCTGTTCTCTATTTTATCGCGGAGCCAGTCGTGTTTCTCCTGATTGAATACGTGGGTGAATTCGAATCCGATATTGCCACAGTACAATTTTCTCAACCGGTCAATAATATCGCGGAGGGAAGCATTGGGCATACCTATTTCAAAACCCGCGGCGAAACGGGTATCGAGGTCAGCCTCTGAGAGTGCGTAATCCGACAGTTCGAGTCGCGGATACCTGTTTTTACGTGGCTTCAGCGGGTTCGTGGTCGAAAGTGCGTGGCCGCGATCGCGATAACCATTGATCAGAGACGCCACGGCGAATTCTTTGGACAAATCGGCGCCTGAAGCAGATACTCCGGCCGAAACACCGTCTGCGTTATTCAGGGCAAAGTCGAAACCCTTGAAAAAGGCATCCCAGTCCGGAGTAACGGACTCGGGGTTTTTCAGCCAGTTCTGGTAAAGAGTTTCTATGTATTGTGGATGTGCGTTGAAAACAGCAGAATGGTCGGTCATGCGCGCGTGATACGTTTATTGACGTCTGAACAATAAATTAACCCGGGGGTTCAAAAAATCGCGCAAATATAAGAGTG
>JBEGNB010000159.1:0-2759 GCA_041182785.1 Bacteroidota bacterium | reverse complement strand
GTGCCACTCATCAGATGCCCTGTAGTAGGAAGGGCCTGTCCAGACACCATTATCCTGTGCACCACCGTAAACATTGAATGGCTCGGCCCGATCGGTGGTTACGGCGTAAAACTGCCCGACCGGTGGATTGTTGCATTTCATCCACGACGCGCCATTATCCCAGGATATGTTTACTCCGCCGTCGTTACCATTAACGAGGTGTCCTGGTCGGGCCGGATTAAGCCAGAGCGCGTGGTGGTCAACATGCACGTTATCTCCATTTATATTTTTCCAGGTTTTACCTCCGTCTTCCGAGCGTACAATGAAAAACCCGATAAGGTAAACCTGATCAGCGTCATCGTTCATACAGCGCACGTTGGCGAAGTAGTAACCGTAGGTGAAGAACATTTGTTCGAGGGGATCATCGTGTGTTTTTTTCCACGAGGCGCCTCCGTCGTCGCTCCTGTAGAGTTCAGCTCCGGTGTAGTCGGTCTCGAACAATTGCTGGTTGGCATCTTCCAGATACTCCACCAATGCCGACGGCTTGATTTTGTCTTTTGTAACGAGCTCTTTTACTTTCCGGACTGAATATTCTTCAGGAAATCGGTTGTCTTTCAGGTAGGTTTCAATTTTTTCATCCGGCAGCTTCAGGAAATCATCCTTGGCCATCGTCCGTAGCTGGTCTTTTGTCAGTCCTTCTTCCTTTTTTTCTTCTTTTTTCTCTTTAGGATTCTGATTGTCAATGAAGGCATAAAGTACAGTTTTCCCGTTTTTTTTGCCAGCAGCGAGGCCAATTCTGCCCGCTTTCGGACCCAGCGGGAATCCCTTTTGTCCGATGGCTTTCCATGTATTGCCACCGTCGGTACTTTTCCAGATGCCGGATCCGCTGCCGGCGCCTTCGAAATGCCAGGCCCTGCGCGTGCGCTCCCACGTGGCTGCGTACAGCGTATTGGGGTCGTTAGGATCAGTCACCAGATCAATAGCACCGCTGTTTTCATTCACGAAAAGTGTTCGCTGCCATGTTTTGCCACCATCAGTGGTCTTGTACACGCCTCGCTCTGCTGACGCTGAGTAAAGTTTCCCGAGTACAGCCACCCAGATGGTGTTCGGATCGGTTGGGTGGAGTACGATGCGCGCGATATGATGACTCTCAGGTAAACCGCGATTTTCCCAGGTTTTACCACCGTCGGTGCTGCGGTACACACCTGTTCCGGCATAGGAGGAGCGGCTGCTGTTAGCCTCACCGGTTCCAACCCATATTATATTTTGCTGCCAGTTCACCGCGATATCACCGATAGTCATACTTGCCTCGTGATCAAACAGCGGTTCAAAGCGGATTCCGTTGTTTTTTGAATGCCACAAACCGCCGGATGCATAGGCTACATACATCTCTGTGGGATCGGCCGGATTTACATCCAGATCGGTTACCCTGCAGGAAAATACGGATGGACCAATGCTGGAGGCCTCCACTTCAGACAATAAAGAAGACGAACGCAGTGAATTTCTGGTGTCAAATCCCTTCAGCCGCTGATCGGCCGGGGTAGGAGAGGGCTGTGCCTGAACTGATTGAAAAACGGCCAGAAACAGGACAGCAAGCAGTGCGGTGGTTGAAGACAGTCGTTGCATATCGGAAATTTGGGCGCAAGATAAGCAAAACCCCCGGCCTGTATCTGTCTGATACATGCCGGGGGCTGAAAGCAGTAAAAATCAGAGCAGGTCCGGTATTTTCTGACAATATCAAAAAACCTGGACGAGCTCGAAATCAGTAGCCGCCGAAATTTCGGTCACCTTTTTTGTAGTCAATCGTAGTGTATTTTCCCGGATATTCAACAAAACGCAATGCCTGGGTTGCTCCGATTTCCGAGGTGAAATACCCCCAGAGTGTCAGATCTTTCATGGTACGGAAGTAATGGGCCGGATCTTCTTTCTTTTTGCTTTTGTGATATGCTTTTTGAGCCGTATCCAGTTCAGACAGGAATGACTGTCGTTCCTGAGCAGTACACTTCATGAAACTCTTGCCTGTTTTTGTTTTGCAGTCGTTTTCAAGCGATGTCAGTCCGTCGAGGAATCGCTTTTGGTCAGCTGGTTCATAGCAATCGCTCACAATTACAGCAATAAACTGCCCTGTTTTAGCAGCCTTTGCTCCCGGCGTGTCGGTAGTCGGTATGATTGTGTCGGCTACCTCGTTCAGCAGTTGCACTTGTTTTTTACTGAAAAGCCCGATTCCTTTTGCCGACAATTCGGCTTCCATGTTGTCCCAGTTGATGTTTTTGGCCAGCAGGCTGTCAACACCCAGTATCGAACCGGACACCAGTACGGATGCCCGCTGTAGAAGTTCTCTTCTGTTCATAGTTCGTTCAAATGATGAGGTTACGAGTTAAAGGTCTCCTTTTTTCAGTGATTCAACAGCATACTCGGCGGCTCGGGCAGTGAGTGCCATATAGGTGAGCGACGGGTTCTGACAGGCGGCCGAAGTCATGCAGGAGCCATCCGTTACAAACACGTTTTTGACATCGTGCATCTGGTTCCACTTGTTGAGTACGGAGGTTTTCGGATCGTTACCCATGCGGGCTGTTCCCATTTCGTGAATAGCCATGCCCGGGTAGGAACCGTTGTCGTATGTTCGGATATTCTTCACTCCGGCAGCCTCGAGCATTTCTGCGGCGTCATTGATCATGTCTTTCCGCATTTTTTTCTCGTTTTCCTTTATTTCGCAGTCAATAGCGAGTACATACTGCCCCCACTTGTCCTTTTTGGATTTGTCCAGAGTGATCCTGTTG
>JBEGNB010000158.1:0-13484 GCA_041182785.1 Bacteroidota bacterium | reverse complement strand
TTAATCGCCGAGTTCAGACAGCATTTTCTCTGCCTGCGCCTTTCTTTCGGGTATAACCGTGTTGGAGCGGGCTCTTTCGACGGCTTTTCGCGCGAGACTGCGTTTTCCGGGCCTGTCTGCTGCAATTTTAACGAAAGCGAGCGCCTGGTACCAGTACAGGTCCTCCCCGTATCGTTCGATATCACTTATTTTGGAGAGACATTCCAGTGATAGCTCGGGGTTTGCCAGCTGGAGGCCTGCAATAGCCATATAGAACAGCGCATCAGACTTGCAGATATCATTTTCATACTCGGCCATTGGCAGGAGTACCCCTATAACATCTTCCCATTTTTTCTGTTTGAAATAAACATCGGCGTCTTGCAGCGTCTGTTCACATTCGGCGGGCAGGGGTGAATTGATGGCGTCTCGCGTTTCCCTTTCCTTTCGGTCGAGCAGAATACTTGTGGGCGGAGCGTAATTTTCATTAAAAATTGCTTCAGCCGATTTGGGTATCGAGAAGTAAGTCCAGGTGGCTATGGCTGCAGCAGTCAGAAGAATGGCTGCGGCGATTGTCCGGTTTCTTTTTCTTTCAGCAGGTTTGGCAGGACTCTGGTTGAGAGCCAGATTTGCCTCATGCTGATCAACAGTCAGGCAAATTCTGTTGAAATCATCGTTGGAAAGAGCACTGACAACCACTTCAGGCAGGGAGGCCGGGCTATCCGGATCCAGCAGATCGGGGATTAATTTCAGGAAAGAACCAATACAGGGAGTGTTTTCGGCAGTTGTGCTGCTGCTGGCGGCTGACTGTACCTCTTCGCGGCACTTTTTATCCAGCTTCAGCCACTGACGTCTTGCGCGAATCAGTTTCCGGACTCGGGTGCGGGACAATTCATCGGGAATTTCAGCTTCGGCGACCGGTCCCGGGGGATTTGTTTCCAGGGCTCTTTCAGAGGCCCAGTCGCGGAAGTGCGCTTCTGACAGGTTTGTCAGAAAGACTCCGGTATCGGTTGACTCGGGCAGTTCATTGTGACTGGCGAGGATAAAGGTATGTATGACGGCGATTCTGAAGAACGTATTCCCATCGGCGTGCGAACCGCCTGCGGCTTCCACCGCTCTGGCGGCAGCTTTTCGGTAGTTAGAATAAAGAAACTCCACGGTACCGGCTTCCGGCCTTCGAAGTTCATCCAGAAGATTGCGATTGTCCGGCATCATGGAGTTTCTTTTGAGCCTTACTGGCAGTAAGTATCGTAGGCGGCGCGGAGGTTATCCGAGATAATCTGGGCACTGCGGCCTTCGATATGACGGCGCTCGAGGAAGTGTACCAGCTGACCGTCTTTGAAAAGGGCGATACTCGGTGAGGATGGAGGATACGGCAGCAGGTATTCGCGCATCTTGGCTGTTGCATCGGTATCCACGCCGGCGAATACGGTATAGAGTTTTTCCGGGCGGACTTCATTCTGGAGCGACAGCTTGGCTCCCGGGCGCGCCATGGCGGCAGCGCATCCGCATACGCTATTGACAACTACCAGAGCAGTTCCTTTTTGATTTTCCATCAGACTTGTGACAGCATCGGCGTCTGGCAGTGATTCGAAGCCAAAATCGGTAAGATCTCTGGCCATTGGTGTTGTGAGAGCAATCGGGTACATATATAGAGGTGTGGTTTGGTTGGTGAAACGATAAAATCGGGGTTGAGTCGCAAAATTAAACACGGGATACAAAAGTAAGGTTCAAGTTATATTGAAATATTAGTTAAAACACATCGTTTCTCTAATTTTGAGCCATGAAGTACCGGTTTTGTCATATTATCGTGTTTGTGCTTGTTGTGTCGGTACAGATACGGGCACAGGAAGGAAGAGCAGATTCGCTGAAGATATTGCTGGCCAGTGCGCCTCGTGATACACATCGCGTATCGCTGTTGGCCGACTATGCCTGGGAGATTGTGGATGACAATCCGGAGGAGGCCCTTTTATTGACACGGGAGGCCGTTCAACTGGCGCAGCAGCTGGGTTACAGAAAAGGAGAGGCAGCAGCCTGGAACACGATGGGACTGGCAGAGGAGGTGCGTGACAGTATGGAGAGAGCCATTGAATATTACCTGAAAGCCAGGAGAATACGCGAGGAAACCGGCGACAGGCTTGGTGTGGCTTCTATCCACAACAACCTGGGTAATGTTTACGAGCATCAGGGAAAGATGACAGAAGCACTTGCCGAACGGCGCGAGTGCCTCCGGATTGCGGAGGAGCTTGGAGACTCCATCCGCATTGCCCGGGCACATCTGAGTCTGGGCAGCCTGTTTGAGGGTATGGGATTGCTGCCAGAGGCTTATGAGCAGGTAGATTCGGCACGGTACATTTTCGATGCGAAGGCTGACAGTTCGGGGCTCGCCCTTGTTTATACGAATCTGGGGCATATCCGTCTGGAAATGTCCATGTTTAAACAGGCGGCGGAACTATACAGAGAGGCACTGCGTATCTGCCGGCGTTCCGGAGATTCCGGCTCCATTGCAGATGCCATGAATGATCTGGCTATTACACTGGATGAATTTGAGAGTGAGGACTCTACCAGGGTTGCAATCGGGTATTATGAGCAAGCCCTTAAAATCCGGGAGGCCTTGAACGATCCGGCGGGGATATCCGACATATACAACAATCTTGGCGTTGCCTATAAACATCTTGGTGATTACGACAGGGCTATGGAATCACTGAAAAAAGGCCTGGAGATTCAGCTGAGGCTTGATGACCCGGCTGGCCTGATGAAGATTTATAATAGTGTGGGTGACGTATTGTACGGTCTGAATAAGTTTAGTGAGGCGCTTGAGTACACAGAGAAATACGGAAAGCTGGCGGAGGAGCTTGATGATCAGAAGTTTATTCAGCGATCGCTGAAAGACTTCGGAAAATTATACGCGGCGCTTGGAGACTGGGAGAAGGCATATTATTATCGCGTCAAGTACGATGAACTTCGCTGGAAATTACTGAATGAAGAAAGAGCGAAAGATTTTGAACGCAAGGAGGCCTTGTTTACGGATGGCAGAAAGCAGCGAGAGATAGACCGTCAGAACCACGAACTTGCCCAGGCCAAGACCCGTACATGGGCATTAATAGGAGGGGCGCTGGCACTTGCTCTGCTGGTATTATTGTTGTTCAACCGGAACCGGATCAGGAAACGCGCCAACCGGGATCTGGCCATCAAGAATGCTCAGATTGAGCAGGAGAGGGAGCGGGCGGACGCCTTGCTGCGGAACATACTTCCGGAAAAAACAGCTGCCGAACTGAAGATAAACAACGCGGTCAAGCCCCAGCGTTATGAATCAGTGACCGTTCTTTTCAGTGACTTCAAGGGTTTTACCACGGTAGCAGAACTGCTATCGCCGGAGGAGCTTGTGCAGGAGCTCGACGAATGCTTCCGTTGTTTCGACAGCATTGTGGACAAGTACGGTCTCGAGAAAATCAAAACAATCGGGGACGCCTATATGTGTGCAGGCGGACTTCCGGAGCCGTCGGAAACCCATGCCCTGGATACCGTGCGTGCGGCGCTTGAAATGCAGCGGGAGATGCAGCGAATAATACAAAGTAAAATCAGCGAAGGGAAACCGTATTTCGAGATGAGAATAGGGGTGCATACCGGCCCGGTGGTAGCCGGAGTGGTAGGTTTCAGAAAATTCGCCTACGATATATGGGGAGATACCGTGAACACGGCAGCCCGGCTCGAACAGGGTGGCGAACCCGGGAAGGTCAATATTTCAGAAACAACCTGGGAGGCAGTAAAAGACCAGTTTAACTGTCATTACAGGGGAAAACTGCCAGCCAAAAACAAGGGAGAGATAGCCATGTATTTTGTTGAGTGAATGCTGCGCGGTTATTATAATTAGATTCATTTAATTTTATAAAATATTTATTGTTTTTTATTCTGAAATATCAGAAATCCGCATAAATTGGACGCTGAAAACAGTAGTTCATCACCAAAACAAACATATTTTTCATGACCCGTTTACATTAACCGGCAGGTGAGCGGAGATTGCCATCGCAGTCCCCGGCCTCCTGCCGCAACGTTCACCCTAATTCAGTTCTTTGCTTATGGCAACCTATTCAACTGACAAGCTCCGGAATATTGTCCTGTGCGGACATGCCGGAAGCGGCAAGACCACGCTTGCCGAGACCATGCTTTTTGAAGCAAAAGCCATCACACGCCGCGGTACTGCGTCCGATGGCAACACCCAGAGCGATTATTCTGCGCTCGAACAGGAACGCGGTCATTCGCTGTTCGCTTCCGTTCTCCACGGAACATGGAAAGACACCAAAATCAACATTCTCGACACACCTGGTCTCGATGATTTTTCGGGGGAAGTTGTCACGGCACTCAAAGTAGCCGATACAGCCCTGATGATACTCAATGCGCGAAATGGTGTTGAAGTAGGTACAGAACTGATCTGGGAATACATTGAAAAAAACGAGACACCGACTATACTTGTAATTAACCAGCTTGATCACGAGAAAGCCGATTTTGAAACCACCCTGGAGCAGGCGAGAGCCCGTTTCGGGAACCGCGTCATACCGTTTCAGTTTCCAGTAAATCAGGGTCCGGGCTTCAATGCAATAATTGACGCACTCCGGATGGTTATGTATAAATTTCCTGCCGGCGGAGGAAAGCCGGAAAAACAGCCGGTACCGGCCGAATATCAGGCCAGGGCGAACGAGTTGCATGCCGCGCTGGTAGAAGCAGCTGCTGAAAATGATGATGCGCTGATGGAGCGCTTTTTTGAGGAGGGAACACTAAACGAAGAGGATCTCGCCAGGGGCCTGAAGACAGGACTGGCGCACCGCCAGTATTTTCCGGTGTTCTGTGCTTCCGGATTACAGGATATGGGCAGCGGTCGTATCATGGGGTTCATCCACGATGTATGCCCGAGTCCGGCAGACAGGCCTGCGGCGCCACTCGAGGGGGGTGGTTCCAAACCTTGTGACGCAGGAGCGAGGCCGTGTGTTTTCATATTCAAGACAGTTCAGGAGCCCAAGGTTGGAAATGTATCCTACTTCAAGGTGTATTCCGGCACGCTCAAGGCTGGCGATGAACTGATGAATGCTGATAACGGTACCGTTGAGCGTTTTTCACAGTTGTTTGAGAGCGAAGGTAAAAATCGCAATCAGGTAGAGTTACTGATGGCTGGCGATATTGGCTGTACGGTCAAGCTCAAAAATTCGCATACCAACCAGACACTGAATCCCAAGGGTTCGGAGTTGAAAATTGAGCGTATTCATTTTCCTGCATCCCGCATCCGTATGGCTGTAGTGCCCCCGAGCAAAGCCGATATCGAAAAAATGGCACATGCCCTCCATACCATCCGGGAGGAAGATCCCACGCTGATTCTCGAGCAAAGTCTTGAACTGAAGCAGAATATCATACATGGCCAGGGCGAGATGCATCTTGATGTTATCCGGCACAAGGCAGAACAGAATTTCGGGGTACAACTTCAGTTTGCCGAGCCCCGAATTCCGTATCGTGAAACCATCACCAGGATGGTGAATCAGGACTATCGCCACAAAAAGCAGTCGGGAGGAGCCGGTCAGTTTGCCGAGGTGCACATGCGTATCGAACCATATTACGATGGCATGCCCGACCCGGCCGGGCTCACGGTGAAAAATACGGAAGTGGAGGAGCTTAAATGGGGTGGCAAATTTGTATTCGTGTGGGCAATAGTCGGTGGTGTGATTGACATGCGTTTTGCCAATGCCATCAAGAAAGGAGTCATGGCCAAACTGGAGGAGGGGCCCTGTACCGGCTCCTATTGCCGCGATGTGCGCGTCAGCGTATATGACGGAAAGATGCACGATGTGGATTCCAACGATATGGCGTTCCAGATTGCCTCCACAATCTGCTTCAAGGAGGCTTTCCACAAAGCTCATCCACAAATACTGGAGCCCGTTTACGATCTGGAGGTGATGTGTGATGCTGAAGTAATGGGTAATGTGATGGGTGATCTGCAGACGCGGCGTGCAATTATCATGGGTATGGATACGGAGGGACACTATCAGGTTATACGCGCCCGTGTACCACTTAAAGAGCTTCACAAGTACTCCTCCGCACTTCGGTCGCTCACTCAGGGCAAGGCTAAGTTCACCATGACCTACGTCGAGTATGCACCGGTGCCAGCCGATGTTCAGGCCAGGCTGACGGCAGAATATGCGCAGGCGACGCATCACGAAGAGCATTAATTTTGTTTTTGACTATTTGACCGGCCGCTGCCTTTCAGTGTCAGTATGGAAAATGATTTTTTGAATAAAATGCTTATTTTGAGTGTTTTACAAATTCAGAAAAACAAAATCATTTTTCATTCACTGCAGGCAGCGGCCATTGCTATTCAGCTGAAATTCCTGCAGGGTATAAAATTATCTTTGATGTTTGTTTTGAAAACCGATAGAAAGCCTACCTTTATATCCCAACCCGAAACGGGATAACAGCAAACTCTACTTGGATGAAATTTTCCATTACCTGCGCAACCCTATTTGCGGCCTCTGTCTTTTTGTCGCCATTGTCACTTAACGCACAGTGCAGTACCACGCAATGTAGTCTGCCGATGCCCTCAGTTGACCCTACTCAGGCGTGTATTCTGCCCAGTCCTTCATCACTCGACTGTTATTACGGTGAAACAACCTCCGAATCGCCGGTTTCGTTTCCCCCCTGGTGTACCTCCATCCAGAATAACCAGTTTTTTGCCTTCACAGCCGATGCCGCGACAGCAACTTTTGATATTTCGGTGTATGGATGCGGTACCGGGAGTGCGCTTCAGGCCGCTGTTTTTTCAACAGCCGATTGCATCAATTTCAGTTTTGTATCGCCCTGTCTGGGCAATATTCCATCCAACAGCACGGCATCCCTTACAGCATCTGGTCTGGTTCCCGGTGAAGTTTACTACTTGTGTATTGATGGCAGCAGTGGCTCACAGTGTGAGTATTCGATCAATGCATCAAATCCTACGGTAAATGGTCCGGCAACGGGTATATGTGTTCCCTCTTCGCCGATTGGAACCTACACTACGAGTGTGCCATCCACCTGGCAGATTAATCCGCCTTCTGCGGGTAATTTTATAGGGCCCAGTTCCGGTACACCTACAGTAACTGTCCAATGGGTAGAGGCGGGCGCCGCCGAGGTTTGTGCCACGAGCGATCTGTGTCCGAATGCCCCTGAATTTTGTCTGCCTGTAACGGTAGGAGAAGACCTGGAAATGACGGAAGATGTTGACTTGTGCCAGGGTTATACGGTGGAATGTGCCGGACAGACTTTTTCCCAGGCCGGTACATTTCTTGTGAACCTGCCTTCATACCTGAACTGTGACAGTATCATTCGTTGTCAGATACGCCTTATTCCAACCGTTCGTGTGACTGAAACGGTTTTTATGTGTCAGGGAGGTTCGGCAACATGTGCCGGGGAGGAGTTTTTTGCGCCAGGATCCTATCCGGTTATGTTTACCAATTATCAGGGGTGCGACAGTATTGTAACCTGCAAGGTAAATCTCATACCCACCTATAATGGCCCGGTACAATTTATCAACTTGTGCGGACCATCGCAGTATCAGGTTTGTGATAATTTTTTCACCTCATCGGGCATATACAGCGAGATTTGTACCAGCTCTCTTGGTTGCGACAGTATTGTCAATATTGATCTGGCCATACTTGAGCCGAATGCAGTAATTGCCCCTCCTGATACTCTTAACTGTGATACAAACATTACCATAACACTGGATGGTTCCGGATCATCAGTCAATACGGCTAACGGTGGTGTAACACTCTATCAATGGTCGGGTCCGGGTATAGTTGGCTTCAATAACAAGCCAACCGTGGTAGTGAATCAGCCGGGTGAATATTGCCTGGTGCTGAAACACAGCCGGGGCGGACTTGCCTGTTATGATACGACCTGCGTGAACGTGGCGGCTATCAGTGCGGTTCCACAACTTCCGCAAATTTCAGGAAACCAGCTTCCGTGCGGTGACTCTACGATTATCTATGTTGCTACGGCGAATGGTTTACCCTCCCCCACCTCGTTCAACTGGACGGTTCCGGGCGGGGTTAACTTCACCTCGTTAAATGCCGGTACAATCAGAATAACATGGGATACGGTTGTAAGCGGGCAGATTTGTGTAACGGCGAACAACTCCTGTGGGGCATCGCAGCCGGCATGTATCCCGGTTACAGTGCAGCCTCCCATACAACAGCCAGTCATGACAGGCCCGCTCAGTGTTTGTGCCAACGGGGGAAATTATCCGTTTATTCTCAATCTGCAACAAACCGGCGTCAACTACAACTGGTCGGTTCCGGGTGGGGCCGTATTTACCGGTGGTGGAGATACCATTCTGGTTAACTTCCAGAATGCTGTTTCTGGTAAAGTTTGCGTTGCACCTCAAAACGTGTGTGGTACCATTCAGCCGGTATGTCTTGATGTGGTTGTCAGGCCCGTTCCGGCTGCAGATCTCAGCCAGAGTACCCAGATATGTACGGGAGAGTCGGTCAATCTGAACTTCAGTCTGTCGGGTAACGGTCCGTTTGATGTCACATGGACGGATGGCACCCAGACTACCACGCTCAATGATATCAGCAACAATCATTCTGTAACGGTAAATCCGGTGGCGACAACCACCTACAAACTACTCGCTATTGCAGATAATTCGGCTCCGGTATGCAGTAACGCGCTGCTCGACAGTGTAACGGTCACAGTCAGACCGAATTTCAGTTTCTCCCGCAGTGCCCGGATATGTGAAGGCGAGTTTTTAGTGGCCGGCGGTGCACCACAGACTATTTCAGGCGTTTACACCGACAGCCTGCAGACGGTTTATGGCTGTGACAGCGTAATTATTACCACACTGACAGTTTTTGAAATTGACACAACTACACTGAACACATACACCTGTGATCCTTCACAGGCAGGGTCAACAGTTCAACATTTTACACAACTGAATGGCTGCGACAGCGTGGTTGTCCGGTCTGTGGTGTTGAATCCGTCCAATACCGTGCTGTTGTACGACAAGAGCTGTAACCCCAATAATGTTGGTGTTTTTACCCAGAATCTCACTAATCAGTACGGTTGCGACAGTACGGTGATAACCACGGTTACCTTTTCCCTCTCGGATACCACCTACATTAATCTGAAGTCGTGTGACCCTTCGGCGGTCGGAGTTTTCTATAACCCCCTGATTACGATTGACGGTTGCGACAGCCTTATAATAACCACGGTCACGCTTTCACCTTCCAGTGCCACAGCCCTTTCTGGGTCAAGCTGCAATCCTTCCGAGGTGGGTGTTTTCACCAAAGTATTGTCCAACCAGTACGGCTGCGACAGTACAGTAACAACAACCATACTGTTTGATCCGTTACCTGTTACCTATCTGACCGGCTCGTCCTGCAATACGTCGCAGGTTGGTGTGTTTACGAATGTTTATACTACTCCGGGCGGTTGCGACAGTACGGTGATTACTACCATTACTTTTGATCCACTGGATAAAACATACCTGAGCGCCACTACTTGTAATCCGGCTCAGGTTGGTGTATTTACGAATACTCTCACTACACAGGGCGGTTGTGACAGTACGATTATCACTACAGTGACACTTTTGCCGAGCAACACTACGAATCTGAGTGCCACCACCTGTAACCCGCTGCAGGCGGGTGTGTTTACGCAGGTGTTAACCAATAAATTTGGCTGCGACAGCACAGTGATAACCACGGTAAGCCTGTTGCCAACCAGTCAGAAATCCATACAAACCTATACCTGTGATCCATCTCAGGCGGGGGTATTTACTTACCAGCTTGTCAATCAGTATGGTTGCGACAGTATCGTTACCGAAACCCGCACGCTGTTGCCATCCAGTGCGACTACGGTTAACCGGACCACCTGTAACCCGGGTCAGGTTGGCATGGTTACACAAGTGGTGCCGAATCAGTATGGTTGCGACAGTATAATCACGACGATTACGACATTGTTGCCGGCCGATGGGTGCTCTGTTGTTGCTACGCTTCAGGGTTCAACCATACCGTGCGGGCAGTCAGCGGGTACCCTTACCCTTACCCCCACTGTTGGCATTGCACCCTTCAGTTATGTGGTAACGAAAAACGGTAATCAGGTGAATTCGGGATCAGTTCAGGCGCTTTACACACCCGAACTGATCAGCGGACTTTCACCCGGTGTTTATACCGTCAACATTACTTCACCGAATGGTTTCAGTGCATCCGTGCAGGCTACGATCAACCAATTACTTCCGCCGGATGCCGGTGCGACGGTGAGTTCGGATTATTCCGGTTTTGATATCAGTTGCAACGGTGCTGCCGATGGAGTAGCCCTGGGTTCTGCTTCCGGTGGCCAGGCACCTTATCAGTATGCATGGTCAAGCGGTGCAACCACCCAACAGGCAACAGGCCTGGCTGCCGGCACATATACTGTTACCGTTACGGGCAGCAACGGATGTACCGATACATCCACGGTCTCTCTTGCGTCTTCTACACCGATGAGCGTCGCATTTGTTGTGAATAACCTGAATTGTTTCGGACAGAACAGTGGTGCCATTAAAATTAATGTGACCGGTGGAGCACCTCCATATACTTACCGTCTGAACGACGGACCCGAGCAAACGGCGAATTTGTTCTCCAATCTGATGGCTGGAACCTTTAAAGTCACGATATATGACGCTAACAGGTGCGAAAAAACAGAGGTTATCGTTGTTAATGCCGCCATTCAGGTGGATGTCAATCTTGGAGACGATCTCACCATCAGCCAGGGCGATGAAGCCACACTAAGGGCGATAATCAATTTGCCCATAGACAGTATTGAGAAGATAACCTGGACGCCACCCTTCGACAGTACCGACTGTCCGCAGTGTCCGGATCAGATTGTAAGGCCGTTTATTTCTACGGTCTACTCCGTCGAGGTTCAGGCGCTGAATGGATGCAAGGATCGGGATGATGTGGCCGTACGAGTGGATCGCCGCAGGCAGATATACGTGGCCAATGTATTTTCTCCCAACGAGGATGGCAGTAACGATATTCTTGGAGTATCTGCAAAACCTGGCGCAGTGACAAATATCCTGTATTTCAGGATTTATGATCGCTGGGGTAACGAGGTGTACGAACTGCAGAATTTCCTGCCCAACAATCCGACCATTGGCTGGGATGGTACTTTTAATGGCGAACCCATGAACCCCGGAGTTTTTGTCTGGTCAGCAGAGATTGAATTCATTGATGGAGAACGTATCCTGTACAAGGGCGATGTGACGATTGTGAGATGATTAAAATTAAGTTCTGTTTTTTGGTTAAACAATCCGTGGCTTTAGAACTATCTTTGCTCCGGCGATCAATAAAACTCAAACGATGATTAAAATACTTGCAAACGACGGCATACATCCTGATGGAAAGCTTCTTCTTGAGGAAGCAAACTATCTTGTAGATGAAAATAAAATTGCACAGGAGGATCTTGTATCCCGGATTTCGGAGTACGATGTACTTATTGTCCGCAGTGCAACGAAAGTAACCCGGGAAGTCATTGACGCGGGTAAAAACCTGAAAGTCATAGCTCGTGGCGGTGTTGGCCTCGACAATATTGACGTGGATTATGCCCAAAGCAAGGGTATACAGGTTTTTAATACACCCCGGGCATCATCAAGGGCTGTGGCTGAACTGGCCATGGCACACCTCTTCAGTTTGTCACGTATGTTGCAGCGCAGTAACCGCGAACTTGCAACAGGTGGCGATTTCAAAAAACTGAAAAAGGCCTATGAAACCGGATTTCAAATCAAGGGAAAAACACTTGGTATCATTGGTTTTGGCCGTATCGGACAGGAAGTAGCGCAGATTGCCCTTGGGGCGGGTATGCGTGTGCGCGCACACGATCCTTACGTAGCGGAGGCAGAAGTGGGTATTAGTCTGGCTGACTTCAAAGATATCAAAACCTGTGTAAAGATTCGGACAGAACCTTTGGATAAAATCATCAGGGAGTCCGATTTCATTACCATTCATATTCCCGGAGGAGGAAAGCCCGTGTTTGGGGCTGCCGAGTTTGAGAAGATGAAACCCGGTGTATTTCTGATCAATACAGCGCGCGGCGGTGTTATTGATGAAGAGGCGCTGCTCGTTGCTCTTTCCAGTGGTAAAGTTGCCGGAGCGGGTCTGGACGTATTTGAGCAGGAACCCACGCCGAGAGAGGCCTTGTTGAAACATCCGCTTGTTTCCTGCACACCGCATATAGGGGCCAGTACTGTGGAGGCGCAGTCCTACATAGGTATGGAACTTGCCGACAAGATCATCGCGTTTTTTGGCGACGACAAATAAATACAGATGATTAGCCGAGGCTTGTCGTTTTGTCTTACTTTTGGCTGAATTTTGATTCAATTACTTTGCTATGAACAGCCGGCAACCCAAGATCAGCATTGTCATTCCGTGCAAGAATGAATCGGGTTATATAGCAGAAACACTGGCCCAGTTCGAGCCTTTGATGGAGAGGTACAACCTGGAAGTCATAGTTTCTGATGCCAACAGCGCTGACGGTACCGATGGTATCGTCAGCGCTTTTTCAGCTAAATTTCCGGGTCGTGTTGTTCTGGCACAGAAGCCGGGCAAGCAGAATATTGCCATAGGCCGCAATTACGGTGCGCAACAGGCCACCGGCGACATCCTGTTTCACACAGATGCCGATGTGAAAATCCCGGATCCAGACCGCTTCTTTCCTGCAGTACTTCAAACTTTTGAGAATTCCCGTGTAGTGGCAGCTACCGTTCCTATATGGGTTTATCCCGAGGAGGCCCGTCTGGACGACAAGCTTTATCATATTCTGATGAATGCCATCATCAGGCTGTCTTTTTTCGTGAAAATATACCTCGCCAAGGGAGAGTGTCAGCTTGTTCGCCGCGAGGTCTTTGAAAAAATTGGTGGTTACAGTGAACATCTTATTGCAGGGGAGGACTGCAATTTGTTCTATCGTTTGCAGAGAGAGGGTAAAATTGCCTACCTGTGGCGATTAAAGGTACATCATTCTCCACGCAGGTTCCGCGAGTACGGATATGTGAAACTTACCCTCATCTATTTTCGTGAGGGTTTGTGGATGCTGCTTGGCAAAAAATCGTACGTAAAAGAGTGGAAGGCTATCCGCTAGTCCTGTTTTTCCAGAGCCAGCCAGCTCCTGCCAAACCAGTCACGAAGAGCAGAATAGAAATAATTTCCGCTTGAGTGAGGTTGATTCCCAGTACTTCATGTGAAACATTCACCCTGATTTTTTCGATAAGGAATCGCTCCGCTGCAATCAGGCACAAATAGATAAAGAACAGCATGCCTGTAACCTTTATTCTGGTCCGGAGGGCCCACAGAATGGCGAAAACGCCAGCCATCATTACTATTTCATAGAATGGCGTAGGGAATACGGGCTGCCCAAGCTGCATACAATAGTCCCAGGTACATCCGTCAATCGGCACACTTTTTACCGGATCAGTATTGGGTGAATTGAGTACATGGTGCGGGTACTGATAGCTCCAC
>JBEGNB010000157.1:0-2855 GCA_041182785.1 Bacteroidota bacterium | reverse complement strand
CATACAATCAGCCTTCGATTTCGATTTCATGCGGGGCGACATGTCGCATGTGCAGATGCGCCCGGAAGGAACTCCCGCCAATCCCGACCGGTTTTACGACCTGCTGGCGGCAGTCAAATTGAGAATTCTCCCGGAAAAGCCGTATTTCGGATACTTCGCTGAAAGTTTCCTCGCTCCCCCGGGAGAGATGGCCTACGGTGATGAATGCGACCACCTGGAAGGCTCGCTGGCCGACTCGGCACTGGGCGATCTTCAGTCGGAGCCGGTGGGCACCGTGCACTTTGTGTCCGAACTGGCCCGATACGACGAACTGCTCCGAACACGGAAATTTGCTCCGAATTTCACCATCATGACTGCCGACAAAGATGATCCGAGGTTTGATAAATTCTATGTTAACGGAAACGAAACCAGGTACTTTATCGGACTATTCCTCACCGATATGCCTTCATACATGGGTCTGGGATTCGAATGTCGGGATTTGCATCTTGTGCCGGCTCCCAATGAACATTATACCAAATTATACGTTTTCAAAGAGTCCAAAGGACCAAAGGCTACCTTCGGGCCGTATAGATGGGGTCAAAACACCAAACTATACCAACAACTGAACAGGCAAAAGAGCCTGGCAGAAGAAATTTTTGGGCATATCAGGGATGCAGGAACAAAATGGTTATCAGCACCTGATCGCACCGGAGCAGACAAAGTAATTGCCTGGACGCAAAATTCAACACCTCGTTATATCTTTGCGGCCAATCTGGACCAGGAAAGCGCCCGGCAAATCGAGTTCAACTTCCCTGATGGCAACTGGAAAATGCTTTTCTCCTCAGTTTATACCTCTCCCGGTGAGCGAAATTCGGCTTTGCCAGGTACGGTAATCGGAGCAGGTGAATGCCTTGTCTGGGAAAAAGCCTTAAAATCAGGACAATAAAAAACAGGTTGAGGCGTTTTACAATGTGAAATTGATTTCAAAACTCTCTTTAAATATGAAAAACTGGCAAAAATTCATTGCTTTCGCCTTTTTGGCGGCCCTCTTTGTGCTGGAATCCTGCAACCGTGGCTACGGATGCCCCGGCGCTGATTTGTAGTTTCGCTTCCCCTAAAAACAACAATGAGTAATATTAACTGGATTCCAATCAGTACCAGGCAGCAGGTGGATGACATTGCAGTGCGGTCCGAGACGTTGCCCTGCCTCATCCTGAAACACAGTACAACCTGCAGCATCAGCGCCATGGCAAAATATCGCCTCGAAGGTGACTGGTCGTTCGGTACCGACGAACTTGAAGCGTATTATCTCGATTTGCTCAGCCATCGCGATGTTTCGGCATACATTGCCGAAAAGTTCTCTGTACATCATGAGTCACCACAGATACTCCTGATTCGTCATGGCGAGTGTTTTTTCGATGCTTCTCATTTCGATATTACAATTCCTGAAATCAGGGAGGCTCTCTAAGGCATTGTATGTTACCGACGATCGCTTCAATATCCGTGAATCGTCGGTAACAAACGATGCTGCGTCGCGTCCGGTTCATATTTTTGCGCCATGCATCAGTTTCGGGTAACCTGGCGATTCCTTTTCTTCATTTCCTACACCAGCTGGATTGTCGCCAGAATCTGGGCGGCCAATCTGGTTTCGGGCCGCGATATCAGGCGATCCATGCGCATCAGGCGCGTATGGGCACGAACGCTCCTCGAAACAGTCGGCGTTGATGTCATAGTTGCCGGAACACCGCCATCGTTTCCCTGCATTATCACAGCCAACCACCGTTCATACATAGACCCCATCCTCATGCTGCGCGATGTGGACGCTTTCCCGGTAGCCAAGGCTGAAATCGCCAACTGGCCTGTGATAGGAAAAGGTGCAGCCATGGCTGGTATCCTCTACCTGCGCAGAGAAGATGCCCGAAGCAGGGCCGGAACCCTCGTTCAGATTCAGGATGTAATAGAACAGGGTAATCAGGTTATTATTTTTCCTGAAGGCACAACTTCAGACCTTCCCGGTACATTGCCCTTCAAACCCGGTGTGTTCCGGCTGGCAGCCAAAACCGGCATCCCCGTTGTGCCCGTGGCAATCAGTTTTAACGACCCGCTCGACTACTGGGTAGGAGAGGAGGGCTTCCTGAGCCATGCCGGTCGCAGATTCCGGGAAAAAAAGATACATATCACGCTGCACTACGGCGATAAATTAACTGGCAGCGATGCCGGGGAGCTGTCGTATCAGGCCAGAAAATGGATTAACAGCCAGCTCACAGGAGAATTCGGGGGCCGATAGAGTATCCTGTTTTTTTCTGTCTGCATTGAATTTTTGACAAATAAAGGGTTATCTTTGCGCCCGCTTTGGCTCCGTAGTTCAACGGATAGAATGTAGGTTTCCGGAACCTAAGATAGTGGTTCGATTCCACTCGGGGCTACTTTAAAAGACGCAATTAGTTGATTTTCAATAATCAATTTATTGCGTTTTTTTGTTTTTGGTATTTTCGGGGTAGCGTATGCCCACTCAATAGCCAAGAAAATGCAAATGTGCCACGCTGCCGCTTTTTATTCGTCGGATATACCCTAATTTTGCAGCGCCAATCCTGCCTGTTTTAATAAGTTAACATGTTTTCGCGATGAAAATTTCAAAATTCAACATTCTCCTTCTGGTAGTGGCTATCCTCATGACGTACATGACCTGTAAAAACTTCAAGGAGGCCAAAGCAACCGATGCGCAGCCACAGGCTGCCCAAAATGTGGAAACTTACTCAAGCAAAGGCTATAATTTGCGTGCCTCACACGTCATTGATGGTAGCAACCCTGATACAGCCGGCATTTTTCAGATAAAAAAAGCGCCAGCCCGAGTAGATGTACCATGGCGTCAGGTG
>JBEGNB010000156.1:0-12144 GCA_041182785.1 Bacteroidota bacterium | reverse complement strand
GACAGGAAGAGGAAACGCTCTCCCGCGACGAAAAGCATACGATCCAGATCGCCATCCGGATTATCAGCCAGTACTTTGATGAATTTACCAAAAAACATTACCCCAAATTGTGCCGGCAACTCAATGTAGAAGAAGAAGAACTGAAGGAGGCTATCAGCGAAATTCTGAAACTGAATCCCAAGCCGGCAAGCGGATTCGCTACCCGCGACAACCGCGTTCTCAATTATGTAGTGCCCGATTTTATCGTCAGTAACCGCGATGGCGAACTCGAACTTTCTCTCAATGCCAGAAATGCACCCGACCTTCGTATCAACGATCAGTACCGCGATATGCTGAAGGCTTTTCACGACGGCCGGATGGCGCGCAAGCCAACCCGACAGGAGAAAGAGGCTGTACTGTTCATCAAACAGAAAATCGAGAGCGCACGCTGGTTTATTGATGCCATCAAACAGCGCCACCAGACCATGACGCTTACCATGGGGGCTATTCTGCGTCATCAGGAAGAGTTCTTTCTCACCGGCGACCAAAAGAAAATCAAGCCCATGATTCTCAAGGATATCGCGGATACAACCGGACTGGATATTTCTACCGTGAGCCGTGTAGCCAACTCCAAATATGTACAAACGGAATTCGGTACAAAACGCCTGAAGGACTTTTTCTCCGAGAGCCTGAGTACGCAGGATGGTGAAGAGGTGTCTACACTGGAGGTCAAAAAGATTCTTTCCGAAGTGATTGGTGAAGAAAACAAACGAAGACCCCTTTCTGATGAGAAACTGAAGTCAATCCTGCTTAAAAAAGGCTATAACATAGCACGCAGAACGGTCGCAAAATATCGGGAGCAGCTCAATATCCCGGTAGCAAGACTGAGAAAAGCACTTTGAACGTAAAATAATCTGAATCATCGTGAACGATACGTCTGCTTCATCCGCCCCGCACTGGCTTCAGCGAACGCAGTTGCTGCTCGGCGAAGAATCAATTGATCAACTCAAAAATCTCCATGTTCTTGTCATCGGACTCGGAGGAGTGGGTAGCTATGCTGCCGAATTCCTTGCACGCGCAGGCGTGGGAAGAATGACAATCGTGGATGGCGATACCGTGGACATCACAAATACAAACCGGCAGTTACCCGCCCTGCACAGTACAGTGGGCCAGGCCAAAGCAGAAGTAATGGCTACCCGTATCCGCGATATAAATCCTGACATTGACCTTCGCGTGATTAACAGTTTCCTCGGCCCGGAAGAGGTCAGAAACCTGATAACTCCCGAGTTCAATTATGTATTCGACTGTATTGATTCGATACAACCCAAGCAATATATTGTAGTCACCTGTAAACAAAAGGGTATCAGGGTGGTTAGCAGTATGGGTGCCGGTGGTCGTATAGATCCCTCCCAGGTGCGGGTGGCCGATATCTCGGAAACGTATAATTGCCCTTTCGCACAACAGGTGCGCAAAGGCCTTAAAAGGAAGGGCGTCAGAAGGGGGGTTACCGTAGTTTTTTCCTCTGAACTGGTAGATATTTCGACGATGATGCTCACCGACGGGAGCAAGTTCAAAAAATCTTTTTACGGTACCTGTTCTTATATACCCGCTCTGTTTGGCCTCCATATGGCCAGTGTGGTTGTTAAGGATATCGCCGCTGAAAAACAAAAGAGAGCACGACAGGCCAAATCTGCTTCCAGGGCTTCTGAATAACAAAATCAATTTTTCAATTTCGCAACATGTTGCACGAAACACGAAAACTCAGAATATACAACACGCTTACAGGCAAGAAAGACGTGTTTGAGCCAATTACTCCCGGATACGTCGGCATGTACGTATGCGGACCTACCGTCTATAACGACGCTCACCTCGGTAACTGCCGTACCTATGTTAGTTTCGATATCATTCATCGCTACTTCAGGCACCTCGGCTATCAGGTTCGCTATGTACGAAATATCACCGATGTAGGGCACCTGACCGACGATGGTGAGGACCGTATGGCCAAGGGCTCCAAACTGGCCCAGCTCGAACCAATGGAGGTTGCTCAAAAATATACCCTCGGCTTCCATGATATGATGCGTATTCTTAATACGCTGCCGCCAAGTATAGAACCCCGTGCTACCGGACACATTCCCGAGCAGATCGAAATGGTGCAGAGTATCCTCGATCGCGGACTCGCCTATGAACGCAATGGCTCGGTGTATTTCAATGTGCCCAAATTTGCGGGCGAAAATCCCGGTGTGTACGGCTCTGTCAGTGGAAGGGTGCTTGATGATCTTTATGCCGAAACCAGAGAACTGAAAAATCAGGACGAAAAAAATCACCCGGCTGATTTTGCTATCTGGATGAAGGCTCGTCCACAGGATTTGATGGTGTGGAACAGCCCTTGGTCGGTCGGGTTCCCGGGCTGGCACCTCGAATGCAGTGCCATGAGTACCAAATATCTGGGTAAAACCTTCGATATACATGGTGGAGGTAATGACCTGAAGTTTCCTCACCACGAAAATGAGGTGGCACAAAACCACGGAGCATGCGGATGCTCGCCAGCGCGTACCTGGATGCACACCAATATGCTGCTGCTGAATAATAAAAAAATGTCCAAGTCAGACGGCAATACAATCTCCCCGGCTGAGTTGTTCTCCGGAAACAGCCCCCACACCACCAAGGCCTATTCGCCTATGGTGGTCCGCTTCTTTATGCTGATGGCTCATTATCGCAGTACGCTCGATATCACCGATGATGCTCTCCTTGCCGCGGAGAAGGGCTACAGCAAACTGATGGAAACCAGTCGTTTGCTTCAGTCCTTTCCTGTAGATTCAAAAGCGTTTGATGGTTCTGAAAGTGAACATGACCGCGCAGTTCTGGGGCTTATGGAGGCGTTATACCAGGGTATGGATGATGATTTCAACACGGCTATGGTGATTGCAACCCTTAACGAAATGGGGGGGTATGTAAATAAAATTGCCAATAAACAGCTGCCGGCAGACGCTCTCTCGCCATGGGTACTCGACAAGATGAAGGCAACCTTCAGTACTTTCCTGTTCGATATTCTCGGGTTGCTCGATGATACAGCATCTGCTGGCGACAGTGGGGTAGTGGACGGACTGATGAATCTGGTGCTCGATATGCGCGCACAGGCGCGCGCGCAGAAAGACTGGGCTGCCAGCGATAAAATCAGGGATGCACTGTCCGCAATCGGAATTCAGGTGAAAGACGGCAAAGAAGGTGTAACCTGGGGACGCTCGGTCTGACAACCTTCTATCAACAACAGCGGCCCGGTTTCGTACGGGCCGCTGTTGTGTTTTCAGCCTTTGTAGAGCTTCATGCAGTCGCTGCACAGGCAGGAGGTACCGAACTGCCTCTTGAGGTTCTCAAGCGTGGCAGGATGAATACTGATTGTCTTGCACCAGCACGTGTCATCTTTATAGCAGAGAAAATCCACCTTGCAGCGAGGGCATTTGCTGACCAGGCTGACTTCATCTTCAACCCAGGCGCTCTCCGCTTGTCCGGGTACAGCATGAGCTGTTATGCCTTCCTGCATCAGCCTTCCATAAACGGGGGGATTGAGTTTCCTCACGCGCACGCGAACAGACTTCATGAAAGGGAACTGTATTTTCATGTTTCTGATGATACTGCCAACCACAGCCTCAAGGAGATTTCTTGGTTTGGACATTTCAACCAGACAAATCTGAAAAACCGTTTCGTAATTGATGATGGCATCGTTGATTGAGTCTGATGCGGCAGCGGCAGCAATACCCGTCTCAACGATTACATCAACTGTATAATCGTTGCCAAGTACCCGTTCGGCTTCGTAAACGCCATGGAAGGCGTAAAATTTCATTCCTTCGAGTGCAATAAGTGCCATACGAAGTGTTTATCTGCTTTCAGATGCAAAACTGGCAGCACCAATAATGCCGGCATTGTTCAGCATGCGGGCAGGTGTGATGCGTGCCCTGGTTTGTAGGTGTTCTTTGAACTGCTCGAACAGTTTGCTCTCTCCGCCGCCCAGAATAAAGAGGTCGGGTGAGAAAAGCAATTCAAGATGCTGAAGATATTCATTGAACCTGCGAGCCCATTCCTTCCGGCTTATTTTCAGGCGCGAGCGGGCTCCCGAGGAGCAGTAATGTTCGGCGATATTCCCGTTTTTCCAGATCAGGTGCCCCATCTCGGTATTGGGTATCATTTCTCCTTTGTAAAATAGCGCACTGCCAAGGCCGGTACCTATTGTAATCATGATAACAAGGCCGTTTTCTCCTTTGCCTGCGCCAAACCGCATTTCTGCCATACCGGCTGCATCCGCATCGTTAGTGGCAAAAACCGGACATCCGCATGCCTCACTGAATACTTCCTGTATATTGACGCCAATCCAGCTTTTATCAATATTGGCAGCAGAGTGAGCTACACCATTTTTGACAATAGCCGGAAATCCGCAGCCAACCGGTCCGCTGTATTCAAAAAAGTTGACAATCTCGGCGAAAGCCTGAGCCATCGCGTGCGGAGTAGAGGGTTGTGGTGTTGGCACGCGATACCGCTCACCGGATAGTTGTCCTTTTTGTAAACTGACAAGGGCGCCTTTGATGCCCGAGGCGCCTACATCAATGCCGAGTATATTCATAAGATCAGTTTTTCGTTTCAGCAGGATTATTCTTCCGGCATGATTACTTCTTCATCGTCGCCAGTTTCGCTGATGAGTGCTTTTTGCTTCCTGCGTTCCAGTGAATTGGCGTGCATATCCAGGTATTCGTTCCTGTTGCGCACGATTTCGGCGGCCAGGTAGAGTGCCTTGATGAATGAAATTTCGTCGGCCTCTCCCTTTCCGGCAATATCATAGGCAGTTCCGTGGTCGGGTGAGGTTCGCACAATCTGCAAACCTGCAGTGTAGTTCACTCCAGCCCCAAATGACAGTGCTTTGAAAGGGACAAGTCCCTGATCGTGATACATGGCCAATATCCCGTCAAATTTGTTGTACTGACCCGACCCGAAGAATCCGTCGGCAGGAAAGGGGCCAAACGCAAGTACACCTTTTGACTTCGCCTCTTCCACGGCGGCACGTACTATTTTTTCGTCCTCCTGACCAATAGCACCCTCGTCGCCTGCATGAGGATTCAGTCCGAGTACCGCGATAGTGGGCTTGTTGATGTTGAAGTCAATTTTCAGTGTCTCAGCCATGATCAGAATCTTTCTCAGCACTTTTTCCTGAGTAATAGCCGCAGCCACATCTTTTATAGCGAGATGGTTTGTGACAAGTCCCACACGCAGGCTGTCTGACACCATGAGCATGAGTGCGTCACGGCCTTTGAATTCAGCACTGAGGTACTCTGTATGCCCTATATGGGCAAAACCGGCCATTTGCATGGCTTTTTTGTTAACCGGCGCAGTTACAATCGCATCAAGCTCACCTTTTTTCAGGTCGCGGACGGCAGCAGCAAGTGCATCTGCAGCACATTTTCCTCCGGTTTCGTTGGGCTTTCCGAGGGTGATATTGACATTGTCGCCCCAGCAGTTGATGATGTTTATTCGTCCGGGCTGTGCCTCTGACGGACTGTTCACAACGTGAAACTGTACATTCTCCTCGGAGATGATATTTTTGTGGTATGCTACCACCTTGGAACTACCATAAATGATAGTCTTGAAGTTTGGGCCTGCATTTTTGATTGCCAGAGCTTTCAAGACGACCTCAAGGCCGATACCGTTGATGTCGCCACAGGTTATACCGATAGTGATGTTACTCATGTACAAAATTTTTCAAGAAATCATATATCAGACGAACGCCGACGCCGGTTCCTTCCTTTGTTCGGTATCCGTTTGCGGTGCGAAGATAGGCAGGGCCGGCGATGTCAAGGTGTAACCATGGAAATTTGGTGAAATGTTCGAGAAATTTGCCCGCAGCTATCATCCCTGCATTGCTCGATCCTACATTCTTCAAGTCGGCAATATGACTTTTCAGGTCATCGCCAAATTCTCTCCAGAGAGGGAGCTCCACGAGCCGTTCGTAAGTATGAAAGCCGCTTTGCTCTATTTCCGACTTGATCTTCTTCGATGCTGTACCCATGTAGCAGATTACCTGATTGCCAAGTGCCCGCACCGCCGAACCTGTCAGTGTGGCGAGGTCAATAACCAGCGCCGGGTCATACTGTCGGGCAAAATGAAGCGCATCAGCAAGTATCAGACGCCCTTCGGCATCTGTATTGACTACTTCAACCGTAGTTCCCGACGACATTGTTATTACGTCTCCCGGAGCAAGTGCATTCTCTCCGATCTTGTTGTCTGTAACGGGTATCAGTCCGATAACGTACATAGGCAGATGCATGCGCGAAACTGCCGTTATCGCTCCGACCACCGCAGCAGCTCCAGCCATGTCGCACTTCATGTAATCCATTCCGTCAGACGGCTTCAGGCTTAATCCGCCGGTGTCGTAAACTACCCCCTTGCCCACCAGTACAACCGGTTTTTCATTCTTTATATCCGCCGGCTTCCATTCCAGGATACAAAAACGGGGAGGAACACTGCTCGCTTTGTTCACAGCAAGTAATCCGCCCATCTTGAGGGCGGAAATTTGCCCCTCTTCCAGTATTTTTACAGAAAACCCTGATTTCTCTCCGATATCTTCTATGGCCCCTGCAAACTGAAGGGTGTTCAGATGCGACCACGGCTCATTCACCAGATCACGGGTCATGAAAACAGCGTCAATTAACGCGTTCATTTCGTCAATCCCCTCTGCGTTGCCCTCAATCAGTATTTTTTGCAGCGGTTTCTCTTTCTTTGAAGGATCTGAAAAGTATTTGAGAAACTGGTAACTGCCCATAGCCATACCCTCCGCAAAATACAGGCTCCGGTCGCTACTGCATGCATTGCGTACCACCACTGTTTCTATCTTGTAGTGGCGGAGCTCTTTCAGCATATCATTGCCGGCCAGACGCGCATCTTCGCGCGCCGCGTATTCATTCTTTTCCGGCTTCAGAATTTTTACAAAAACAGCACTGTTCTCTCTGGCAAAGAAAAAATGGCCCGTTCCCCGGGTTAAGCCCTGTTGGAGGAAAGCATATTCCTGGGATGACAACCAGCCCTTCAGGTGGTCATGTCCGTCCTTTTCTGCAAGTATCAGCAGGTTATCTTCCGGTCCTGCCGCAGGTACGGCAGCGATTTGAACTCTTTTCACTTTAAAGTCGAAAACGGTTGATGGTAAAAAACAGCGGGATTACAATCGCACAGCATACTAAGAAGCCGTACAAAAGAGAAATGAAGACCACACATCGGCTCAAAGGTACAAATTTAAAGGTGATTGTCGGGTAAAAATGGGTGATTGCACAGGATGGCTTATATTTGCAGTTGTCCGGGTTTATCGGATATATAATATATGACTGACAAAAAACTGTTTCTGCTTGATGGTCACGCGCTTATATACAGAGCGCATTTCGCATTCATTTCCCGCCCGCTGATTAACTCAAAAGGGTGGAATGTGTCTGCTATTCAGGGCTTTGTCAGATTCCTGTGGGATCTGATGCAAAGCCAAAAGCCAAGCCATATAGCTGTGGTGTTCGACCCCAAGGGAGGAACGTTCAGGCATGAAAAATACGATTTCTACAAGGCTAACCGCGAGGCGCAACCGGAGGATATCACTTTCGGTATCCCATGGGTTGATAAAATTGTGCGGGCGATGAATATTCCCGTGCTGATTATTCCTAATTACGAAGCTGACGATGTAATCGGTACGCTGGCCAGGCAGGCCGAAAGGGTAGGGTACACCACCTATATGGTCACGCCGGATAAAGACTACGGGCAACTGGTAAGTGAACACATACTGCTATACAAACCGGGCAGAGCCGGTAACGAAGTTGAAATACAGGGCCCGGCAGAAGTATGCGAGCGCTGGGGTATCAGCAGGGTAGAGCAGGTGATTGACATGCTGGCTCTTATGGGCGACGCTGTTGATAACATACCTGGTCTCCCCGGTATTGGTGAAAAGACAGCCGCCAGGCTGCTCAGCGAATTCGGTTCACTGGAAAATCTGCTCAATAACAGTGACAAACTGAAGGGGAAACAGCAGGAAATTGTAGCAAACCATGCAGACAAGGCAATAATGTCCAAATGGCTCGCCACCATTGATGTTAATGTCCCCGTTCAATTCGATGAAAAACAATTCGAAATTGAACCGTTTAACCGGGAGGAACTCGTTGAAATTTTCCGGGAGCTGGAATTCAAAAGCCTTGCTGAAACTATCCTGAAAAGCGAACTGGCCGGTAATATAGTTTCATCTTCTGCCCGCAAATCGGATAAAACCAAATCCAAAACCCCTTCCTCGGCGCAGGGCAGTCTGTTTGGCGATGACGATGCCCCGGCACCTGACTCGGCGTCGCCGAATCCTGCAGACAACGGGAATGCTACCCGTGGTACCCATAATATTCACAATACAAGTCATGTTTATCATCTGGCCGATACACCCGAAAAACGCAGGGAATTGATTGGTAAACTGGGCACTAAAAAATATGTCTGCCTCGACACGGAAACTACTTCTGTGGATGCAACTCAGGCAGATCTGGTGGGCCTGTCGTTTTGTATCACTCCACATGAAGCCTGGTATGTACCCGTTCCGCCTGCACGCACAGACGCACAGAAGATAGTGGATGAATTCAGACCCCTGTTTGAGGATGAATCCGTCGAGAAGATTGGCCAGAATATCAAGTACGATGCCATAGTGCTCAAAAATTATGGCTGTGAACTGAAGGGCCCGTACTGGGATACAATGCTGGCCCACTATCTGCTCGAACCCGAGCTCCGTCATAATATGAATTACATGGCGGAAACGTTACTCAACTACGCTCCTGTCAAAATCGAGGAGCTGATTGGTCCCAAAGGTCCACGCCAACGCAGTATGCGCGATGTCCCGCTGGATGAAATAAAGGAATATGCCGCCGAAGATGCCGATATTACCTTGCGCCTGAAAGATGTGCTCCAGCCCAAACTGGAAGAGGGTGGCGAAGCGTTAATCAAGCTTTTCAGAAATGTGGAAACTCCGCTCGTCAAGGTGCTCGCCGATATCGAACACGCAGGAGTGCGTATTGACCCCGATTTTCTGAAGAATTATTCGATGGAAATCGCAGAGCAGATAGTGGGACTGGAGAAAAAAATTCTCGATGAAGTTGGTTTCCAGTTCAATATCGGAAGCCCGAAACAGGTAGGTGAAGTGCTTTTCGACCATCTTAAGCTTCCCTATCCCGGAAAAAAAATGAAGTCGGGTCAATATTCCACTGATGAAGAAATTCTTTCAGAGCTGGCTGTTACCAACGCTGTTTGCAGCGATATCCTCCAGCACCGTACGCTGATGAAACTCAAGTCAACGTACGTGGACGCCCTGCCTGCACTGATTAACCCCCGAACTGGTCGTGTCCATACCTCGTTCAATCAGGCACTGGTTGCCTCAGGCCGTCTCAGTAGCCAGGGACCAAATCTGCAGAATATTCCGATCCGCACTGCCGAGGGCAGAAAGGTTCGCGAGGCTTTTATCCCCTGTGACGAAAATTATTTACTGCTGTCTGCCGACTATTCCCAGATCGAACTGCGGCTGATTGCTGAAATCAGCGGCGATGAAGCCATGATTGAAGCATTTCAGCAAGGGCTGGATATCCACAACGCCACTGCATCGCGGGTGTTCGGTGTTCCCATTGAGCAAGTTACAGCCGATCAGCGAAGGGCTGCCAAAACAGTGAATTTCAGCATAACTTACGGAGCCGGGGCATCAAATCTGAGCCAACAGCTCGGTATCAAACGCACCGAGGCAAAAGAATTAATCGAGAATTACTTCGCCCAATACCCGGGATTGCGCCAATATATGACAGGAATTGTCGAAACGGCCAGAAAACAGGGCTATGTCGAAACAATGCTCGGCAGAAGAAGGTATCTTCGCGATATTAACTCGGCAAATGGCATGATGCGATCCATGAGCGAACGTATGGCTGTCAATACTCCTATACAGGGCTCGGCTGCCGACATGATCAAACTGGCCATGATTAATATCCGCGAGGCCTTCATTAAAGGTGGCCTTCGTTCAAAAATGATACTTCAGGTGCACGACGAACTGCTCTTCGATGTAAGAAAAGATGAACTCGATGACGTCAGATCGCTTGTCCTTGAAAAAATGACTACTGCAATGCCCAACCTGCAGGTGCCTGTACTGGTTGAGGTCGGAGTGGGTAACAACTGGCTAGAAGCTCACTGATTCATTTTTTTCCTGTCATGAAACACATACTACTACTCTCTTTCGCCCTCTTTTTCGCTGCTCCGACAGTGTCTGCACAGCTGCCGCATCTTATCTTTCATGCCGAGCTGAAGGGGGCAGAACAAATTCCCTCTGTAAATACGCCCGCTCGCGGACTAATCACTATCATGTACAGCCCCGACCGGACAAAAGTGTCGGTAACCGGCCTGTTCGTTGATATGGAAGGCGATATCACGGATGTTTCGCTTCATATTGGCAGTACAGGAGAAACTGGCGACCTGATTGTTGACCTGACGCCTCTGCTGAACTTCAGAAGGCTGTACGGCGAGGTGGAAGTGCCCTCAACGCTGCTTCAGAATCTTCTGCCCGACCGGGTTTATGCCACCGTAAGCACCAATGCCAATCCAGGCGGTGAAATCAGAGGGCAGTTTATTTGCGAAACTGATCTTGATTACCGCACTGTACTCACCGGAGCGGATGTTGTACCCGCAGCCAGCTCCTCCAGTTTCGGATTTGGCGGAATACACTTCCCGACCGGATCGGAAGATGTCGTGGTGGCCCTGGTGATAGACGGACTGAGTGGCCCTATCACTGAAGCAGGTATCTATTTCGCCAGCCCCGGTGAAAATGGCACACTGGTACACAGCCTCACCCAGTTCTTCCTCAACTTTATTCAGGAAAAAATTGAACTGAGTGAACTGCCCACCGATTTTTTCCGCAATGCCCGGGAAGGCAAATATTACATCCAGGTAAATACCGCCGCCTATCCGAATGGCGAACTGCGCGGACAAATCGGGTTCCTCGGCTATTTCACATCCTTTGCACCTGTAAACGCAGCGCAGGCTATCCCGTCCACACCGTCTGCCGGATTCGGGTTTAGTCATAATATACTGAATGCAACACTCGACAGTCTCACTTCCACCGTATATATCAGTACCATTACTCCGGCTGCCGTCGAAATCAGAAAAGGTGCTCCCGGCACAACGGGAACACTGCTTGAAACGCTCGAGCCCACCTCCACACCGGGTGTTTACAGCAAAACCTATCCACTCGACTCCGATCGTATGACTGCGCTGGTGGAAGGAAATCTGTATGTAAATGTACCCACAGCCTCAAAACCGGCCGGAGAAATTCGGGGTCAGATGAAAAACAGCCTGCGGAAGGGTTATGCTTTTGACCTTTGTGGCAATCAGGTGGTACCGCCGGTTAGTTCCAACGGGTATGGAGTTGCAATGGCTTCAGTTGATCAGGCAAACTGCTACATCAATTACAAACTGATTTACGACAAACTGATCAGCGATGTCACCGATGGATTCATCTGCCAGGCTCCTCCGGGCCAGAACGGCGATGCACTCTACCCGCTTCCGGTACAGAAGCCGGTTATTCCGGGGGAGGCCGAAATTCTCGCAACGCACGGTGTGACCATCGAAAATGGCGGCATGTATATGGTTTTACGCACACAGACATGGCCTGATGGTGAAATTCGCGGACAAATCAGACGGGGTAGTCTCTCTTGTCCTGAACAGTCCGATATTCAACTGATTAATCAGGTAAGTGGAATACAGGTGAGCCCTTCTCCCTTCAATGACGTATTCACCGTCAGGTTTGACAGTAGTATGCCTTTTGATGCTGTACTGATTCTTCGGGATATGCTCGGCGCTCCTGCCCTGATTCAGCCTGCCAGCGTCTCATCCGGTACGCAAACATTTTCTGTTCAGGCACCGGCACTTATTCCCGGAGTCTATACGCTATCGCTCGAAATTCCGGGCCAGAGCAGTATGCTGCTAAAGAAAATTATCAGAGCTGCCTATTAGAACTTGTTCACGATTCTCTCGCCGAGTCAAAAACGGCTCATTTTTCGCCATTTTTCACCTTTTTTCAGTTACGTAGCTCCGGCTATGCGCCTTCAAAAATGCAAAAACTGACAAAAAATCAGCCTGTTTTTACCA
>JBEGNB010000155.1:0-3966 GCA_041182785.1 Bacteroidota bacterium | reverse complement strand
ATGAAAGCCCTCGCCATCACCGATCACGGGAATATGTTCGGTGTATTTCAGTTCGTGGCTGAAGCGGCCAAACACGAGGGTGTAAAGCCCATTGTTGGCTGCGAGTTCTATGTGGTGCAGGACCGCCACCGCCGCACTTTCACCAAGGAGGACAAGGACAAGCGCTTTCACCAGCTCTTTCTGGCCAAAAACGCCGAGGGATACAAGAACCTGGTGAAACTCTGCTCACTCGGCTACATGGAAGGGCTTTATGGCAAATATCCGCGTATTGACAAGGAGCTGATTCTTCAACACCACGAAGGACTGATTGCCACTTCCTGCTGTATAGGCGCCATGGTACCACAGGCCATCCTGAAAAAAGATGAAAAGGATGCCAGGAAGGAGTTTGAATGGTGGCTTGATCTTTTCGGCGAAGACTACTACATCGAAATTCAGCGCCACCAGATGGCTGAACAGGATCGGGTAAATGAAGTACTGCTTCGTTGGGCAAAGGAGTATAATGTAAAGGTCATCTGTACCAATGATTCGCACTACATAGACCAGAAGGACTCCAATGCACACGATATCCTGCTCTGTATCAATACCGGAGAGAAGCAGGCAACGCCGGCTATCCGCGAATTTATGGATGAAGGTACTGTGATGAAGGGCGGTCGTTTCGCCTTCTGGAACGACCAGTTCTATTTCAAAACACAGGCTGAAATGGGTGCGCTGTTTCACGATGTCCCGCAGGCACTCGACAATACCCTGGAGATTGTTGACAAATGCGAGCATCTGAAACTGAAACAGGATATTCTGCTTCCCAATTTTGTCATACCACGGGAATTCCTGACACAGGACGACTACCTGCGGCATATCACTTTCGAAGGCGCCCGCGAACGTTACAGGGAAATCACCCCGGAAGTGGAAGAACGCCTGAATTTTGAGCTGAATACGATTAAAACAATGGGATTTGCCGGATACTTCCTCATCGTATCCGATTTTATCAAGGCGGGCAGGGACCTGGGCGTATTTGTGGGTCCGGGGCGCGGTTCTGCAGCCGGCAGTGCCGTTGCCTACTGTATAGGCATTACCAATATTGATCCCATCAAATATCAGCTGCTGTTCGAGCGATTTCTCAATCCCGACCGGAAGTCCATGCCCGATATTGACACGGACTTCGACGATGAGGGCCGGCAAAAGGTGATTGATTATGTGGTGGACAAGTATGGAAAACAGCAGGTGGCCCAGATTGTCACGTACGGTACCATGGCAGCCAAGATGTCTATCAAGGATGTCGCCCGTGTACTCGACTTGCCACTCGACCAGTCGAACGCTCTGGCCAAACTTGTACCCGACAAGCCGGGCATTTCTCTCAAACGGGTACTCACAGCCCCCCTGCATGGCGATGGATCCCTGTCAGAAAAAGAAAATCTCGTAACCGAGGATCTGGAAAACTGCAAGCGACTGCGCGAATACATGGATACGGGGGGGACGCTCGAAAGCACCGTTCTGAAGGAGGCACTGATTCTGGAAGGATCCGTCCGCGGAACGGGCATACACGCCGCGGGTATCATCATTGCGCCCAAGGAACTGACAGAAATTATCCCTGTATGTACTGCCAGGGACTCTGATCTGCTGGTCACCCAGTACGAAGGCAGCACCATCGAGGATGCCGGTGTCATCAAGATGGACTTCCTGGGCCTGAAAACGCTCACCATTATACGGGATGCCCTGCGGATGATCGAACAGAACCATGGAGTCAGAATTGACATTGATACCATTCCGCTCGATGATCCGAAAACATACGAACTGTATCAGCGCGGTGAAACGAACGGCACATTCCAGTTCGAAAGCACCGGTATGCAAAAGTACCTGCGCGAACTGAAACCTGACAAGTTCGACGACCTGATTGCCATGAACGCGCTCTACCGTCCGGGGCCGCTCGAATATATTCCAAACTTCATCGCACGCAAGCACGGGCGCGAGGCCATCACCTACGACCTTCCCGAAATGGAGGAGTACCTGAAGGAAACACTGGGCATCTCAGTTTATCAGGAACAGATTATGTTGCTGGCACAAAAGCTGGCCGGCTTTTCAAAGGGCGACGCCGACGTACTCCGGAAAGCTATGGGTAAAAAGCAAAAGGCTGTTCTGGATAAAATGAAAGGGCAGTTTATTGCCGGAGCAGTTGCCAAAGGACACCCGGCCGAGAAACTGGAAAAAATCTGGACCGACTGGGAGGCGTTCGCATCTTATGCCTTCAACAAGTCGCACTCCACCTGTTACGCGTTTGTAGCATATCAGACCGCTTATCTGAAGGCACACTACCCTTCCGAGTACATGGCTTCGGTACTCACTCACTCACAGGGGAATATCGAAAAAACTACTTTTTTCCTGGAAGAGTGCAAACGAATGGGGCTGAATGTAAAGGGGCCGGATGTGAACGAATCCATGATCAATTTCGGGGTGAACAAGCGGGGCGAGATTCGCTACGGCATGGGGTCGGTAAAAGGCGTGGGTGAAGCGGCTGTGGAGTCACTCATTGAAGAACGCAAAAAAAGCGGCCCATTCCGCGATTTGTTCGACTTTATGCGCCGCTCCAACATGCGTACCATCAACAAGCGGGTTATGGAAAATCTGGTTTACGCGGGAGCATTCGACGGATTCGGATTGCCACGGGCTACCTTTTTCACAGAGGTTGACAAAGACGTTCCTTTTCTCGAACGACTGCTCAAATACGGGTCGGCCTGGCAGGAAGACAAAACCATGTCGGCCAACTCGCTGTTTGGCGACTTGTCCGACTCTGTGAGTATTCCGGAACCAACAATACCCAAAGTCAACGAGTGGGGACTTATTCTCAAACTGCAGAAGGAGCGGGATGTGATTGGCCTCTACCTGAGCGGCCATCCGCTCGATGATTTCCGGTACGAATGGGAAAACTTCGCCACGCCACTCGAAAAAGTGGAGAACTACCGGGGCAGGAAAGTCAATGTGGCCGGATTTGTCACGAAAGCCGAACACCGGATCAGTCAGAAAGGAACCGGCTGGGGCCGATTCACCATTCAAGACTATACCGGTTCGCTGGAGATCACCATGTTTTCAGAGAGTTATGCCAAATTCAAGACATTTTTCGAAGAAGGCACCAGCGTTTACGCAGAGGGAGAATTCAAGCAGCGATACAATTCCGACGAGTTTGAATTCAAGGTAAACAATGTCAGACTGCTGGAAACCATCGGTGACGAGAAAACAAGTTCCATCACGCTGAAAATCCCGGTTGAAGTAATCTCCCGGGATCTGCTCGACAAAATTGAACAATTATGTCTGGCTCACAAGGGCAAGCATACCCTGAAAATAGAACTCATTGACCGACAGAACAAGGAAAAACTGTCCTTCACCAGCGGCGCCAGAAAGGTAACTGTTGGTAACGATTTTATCGCAGCCATGGAAATACTGGGGGTTGAGTGCGGCGTAAACTGACGTCCGGTTTACTCCACCACCAGTTTACCGAATCGCATGAATTGTCCGTTTTCCACCCTGTAGGCATAAACACCTGCAGGCAGATCTGAAAGCTGAAGTGTTCCGGCAGCGAGGAACTCTGTTTTCCGCACTTGCTGTCCTTTCTCGTTGAAAAGCCGGAACACACAAGGCTCCTGGCTGTCACTTGTCAGTTGCAGCGAGCCCCGGGATGATACCGGATTGGGGAATACCCTGAACTCAAAGTTAATTGTCTGCTCACCACTGCGCGTCTGAATGGTATTGCGGGCTGCCCCGGGTACTTCCAGCCAGAACTGTCCCGCCTGTGTGACCTGATTTCCGGTTGTAAAGGCGACTTCCGACTGAAGTCCCGGTACCACTTCATCGCTGTTGTCGAGGCTCTGCCAGAGTGGCCCGTGTGCAAGCGGGTCGCGGCGCCAGAGTTTGCAACTGTTTCCAATATCGGCAGGAAGGCCGCCAGTCTGGCTGAAACTGACTTCTGCCGGCGCCACA
>JBEGNB010000154.1:0-4585 GCA_041182785.1 Bacteroidota bacterium | reverse complement strand
TACGGGCACAGCAGGCTCTCCTGCAGGGTGCCTCGGTCACGGATGCCTGTTACTCCAGCGGATTTGGCAATCTTTCACATTTCAGCAAGACATTCAGAAAGCATACCGGACAGAACCCGCTGGAATTCAGGCAGACAAACGGAGCCGGAAGATTAATTTCAGGCTCCGTTTGATCATTCAGGCTTTCTTTCTTTCCAGTGCCCTGCGGGCTGCGTTAGCCACATCATTTGACGAAAGGCCATACTTTTCGAGCAGTTCGAGTGGTTTGCCACTTTCTCCGAACGAGTCATTCACAGCTACAAACTCGACCGGTACAGGCAGTTTGTGAGCCAGCAGATTGGCGATAGACTCGCCGAGGCCACCGTTCCGCTGATGTTCCTCAGCCACGACTACCGCACGGGTTTTGCTTACGGAGTCAAGTATAGCTTCATTGTCGAGCGGTTTGATGGTGTGAATATTGATCACTTCGCAGGATACACCCTGTGCTGCGAGTTGTTTGGCCGCCTCAACAGCCGTCCAGACGAGGTGGCCGGTAGCAAAGATGGAAATATCCTTGCCCGATGAAAGCTGCAGAGCTTTGCCGATTTTGAATTTCTGATTTTCGGGCGTGAATATTGGCCAGGCTGGTCGTCCGAATCGCAGGTAAACTGGACCGTAGTATTCAGCAATAGCCAGTGTCGCGGCTTTTGTCTGATTGTAATCGCACGGATTGATCACTACCATACCTGGCAGCATGCGCATCATACCGATATCTTCGAGAATCTGGTGCGTGGCACCATCCTCTCCGAGGGTCAGACCCGCGTGCGAGGCGCATATTTTGACATTTTTATGGGAATAGGCCACACTCTGGCGAATCTGGTCGTACACCCTGCCGGTAGAGAAATTGGCGAAAGTGCCGGTAAACGGGATTTTCCCGGCAGTTGCCAGTCCGGCAGCAATACCGATCATGTTGGCTTCGGCGATACCCACCTGAAAAAAGCGTTCGGGGAATTCTTTTTTAAAGTGCTGCATCTGAAGCGATTCCAGCAGATCAGCGGTCAGACCAACCACTTTGGGGTTCTGACGACCGGCTTCGAGTAGGCCCTGGCCGAATCCTTCGCGGGTTGCGCGCGATCCGGAGGAAGTGATATCGTTGATATTCATTTTTCTGATATTAGTTGCCGGGCAGTTGCTACCCTGCGTCAGAGAGTGATAGTTTTCGGATCAGAAATCGCCCAGAGAGGTGACAGGCAGCTGGTTCATGGCACTTTCGTACTGCTCCTGATTGGGAGCTTTTCCGTGCCATTTGTGAGTGCCGGCCATGAAATCCACGCCATGTCCCATTTCTGTTTTCATAAGAACAACAACCGGTTTGCCCTTTCCGGTGCGGCGTCTGGCACGCTGGAGCATGGCTGTCACTGCTTCCAGGTTATTGCCCTGTTCCAGAACAAGTACATCCCATCCGAAAGCTTTCCATTTGGCTGGCAGGTTGCCGAGCGATATAACATCGTCATTGGAGCCGTCAATCTGCTGACCATTCCAGTCAACGGTAACAATCAGGTTATCCACCTTGTGGTGAGCGGCGAACATCATGGCCTCCCAGCATTGTCCTTCCTGGAGTTCTCCATCGCCGCAGAGGCAGAATACCCGTCTTTTATCGTCATCGAGACGTTTGGCGAGGGCGGCACCTATGGCCGCCGACATACCCTGGCCGAGAGATCCGCTGGCGATCCGGATGCCGGGCAGGCCTTCGTGTGTGGCGGGGTGCCCCTGTAGCCGGGAGTTCAGCTTGCGGAATGTATTCAGCTCCTGTACATCAAAGTAGCCGTTTCGTGCCAGCACAGAGTACCATACCGGGGAGATATGCCCGTTCGAAAGAAAGAACAAATCCTGGCCTTTACCATCCATTTTAAATGGTTTGGCCTTGTGTTTCATTATCTTGCCATAGAGGGCCACGAAGTATTCCACGCAGCCCAGAGAGCCGCCGGGGTGGCCGCTCTGGCAATTGTAAACAAGCCGCACTATATCGCGACGCACTTGTGCAGCCTGTTCCTTGAGTTGGTCAAATTCTGCCATTATATATGTTTCAATGTGAAAGTGCCTGTTGGCGGCTCAAAGGTAGTAAAGTATATGCAAGTCACAGCCTGAAATGATAAGGGCACCCCTGGGAAGAGGTGCCCTTATCAGAAAAATCACAAACCAGAAACTGATTATTACGGATTTGGAATAACCAGTACCTGACCCACCTTGATTTCATCAGGATCATCGAGTTGATCTCTGTTGGCATCGAAGATCTGTTTGTACTTCATCATGTCGTCGTAGTAATGCTTGGCGATTTTACTGAGGCTTTCACCTTTTTCCACCATGTGTTTTGCGTAGATTGTCGGGTTGTCCACCTGAACATCGGCCGCTATGTCAGCCGGAGATGCGCCACCTGCTGCCTTGATAGCATCCCATATCTGATCTTTATCGTAACCAAAGGATACATAGCCCCAGATTCTGAGAATTCCGTCAGCCCCTTCTTCGATTCGGCTGTCACGCATACCGAGTTTTCCACATACTGCGAGTGCACTCGCATACTTTTCTTTCAGTGCCATTTGAATAATGTTTAAAATGAAGAATTAAGAACAGGGCAAAAGTAGTGATTAGCACGACCAAAACAATACAGCTATAAAAAGGAAGTTGGCCAGACAGATTTCTCTCGTCTGACCAACCCTTTCAGGAGATTAACCGAAAAATTGGCGTGCCACTTTCGGACCGGGTGTGATGTCTTATGCTTCGCGTCCTATAGTTCAACGCCACGCCAGACAGGATTAATTGATTAAAATCAACTCAGGGGGGGTTTCTTGTGCTCTCTCGGGCAGGGTTGAACGAGCGCCCCAACTTTTAGGGGCGCTCGCAGCCCATGTGATTGAAAAGAGCAACTATTTCTTTATTTTGGAGGTTATTTTACTGTTTTTCGGGGGAGGCATTCGATTGTGGAGTTGTTTTCATCCGGGTATCCGGAGTGTTTTATTCGGTAGTCTGGATTTTTTTCAAACCACAGTATTCGCAGAGAAAAGCGGGGGATTAGATGAAGCGACCAAACGCTTTTCTCTGCGACTGTGGCTCGAAGTCTGCCGGCTGTCAGTTTTCTGACTGTTACAGTTCTGAGCAGCCGGCAGTGTCGTTGTCAATTGTTACTTCGATTGAATCATTTTACGGGTTGCCGCGTCGTTATCGGTTTCCACAGTGTAGAAAAGCGTTCCTGTGGAGTTCAGCATGGCGCGGTCGAGTACGAAGTAGTTGTAACCCTTCGTGTACTCACCTCTCTGAGAATAAACCAGGCGACCAGTTTCATCGTAAACTGTCAGGCGTGCAGAAGCATCTTCCGGCAGGTGGAATCCGATGGTAGTACGGTTCACAAACGGGTTAGGCTGATTCTGGTACAGCTCGAAACCTACGCCAGTGAGTACAGAGCCTTCCTTGCCGTTGAAGCGCAGAGCGATACCCAGTTGCTCGGCAGTTAGGTTATCGTTTCCAAGGCGATATGCTTCAGCTTTGGTCACGCTGCTCGACAGGTTCAGCATTTTACTGATCTGACCGGTGCGGTTGGCGCGGAGCCTGAGTGTGAACTCTGACTGTCCGTTGCCGTTCCAGGAAGTGGTCAGTGTGTGATTGTCCGGGAACACCGCGAAGTTGTCGTCGCTCATATTGTCCGGAGTTACAATGTCCACGAGTTCCATATCACCGTATCCGAGTGTGAACTGGTATCCGGTAACGTGCTCTGTAGCTTTGAAGGTTACATCGAACACCTCACCAGCTTTCACTTCGCGATCGTTTACATCAAAGATCAGTGTACCTGCTGTACGGTCGTCGGCAAACATCATGGAGTTGGCTACTGCACTTCCGTTGATATCACCTACCTTGATGGCTACGAAATCGTCGCCCGCAGAAGAGCCCTGTATGCTTGCCACCGACTTGCTTTCAGGAATTGCTCCCGTGAAAGGATTGTCGTTGTTGGGGAACACATAAGACTTGTCAACGAACCTCCAGCTGTTGTTGTTGGGCAGTTCAGTATAAACTCCGAGGATCAGTTTGCGCAACTCAACGATATCCATGGTAGTGATCGAGTTGGACCTGTTGGCGTCTGCTGCGATCATCTTGTAAGGAGAGCCAAGCGGCTCGATACCGAGGATATGCTTGCTGATCAGTACCAGGTCGAACGTAGTGATACCATTCAGCGGGTTGTCATCCTTGGTGGGTGTCACCTCGTAGTTCGAGAAGACCGGCACAGCATCGGTAAAGTCGTAAGTACCGTTGTGATCTGTCATATCGAAGTAGTTGAATGCAGGGCCTGCGGGGTTGTGACCGGAAATCTCCACATCACTCTCTTCGAGACCGTTTCCACCCTCCGTTTTCAGTGCACCTGAAACGGACACCATATCATTATCACAGTTGAAGACATTATCCTGAACAATCAGGTATGTTTCACAGTAGTCGGCGCGACCCGCCTTGTCTTTGCCCCACAGTTCAATTGGCTGTGTACCCAGTTCACTGCAGTCGAACGAGAGACTGACAACCGGCTGGTTACCGGAAGTGAGCGGGAAGCCAGTTCCAATTCCAG
>JBEGNB010000153.1:0-5652 GCA_041182785.1 Bacteroidota bacterium | reverse complement strand
GTAATCATGGAATGTTAAATATATCTTAAGTTAGACAATTTCCGACATTTGATTAAAAGAAAATTTGGCAATTGCGCGAATTTTTATTGTTATTAAGGCTGTTTTTTATTAGTTTTTGTATCCAAAAAAAATAATAAAGGCTACACACCAGATATTACCTGATTCGGTCCAGCTTGAAAAGCCATTTTTGGGATGTCTTAGCATAAATGCTTTTCAGCGTTTGTCTGACCACGTATTATTGCATACTTTTGGCGCGAATTTCATTTTATTGCATCTTTTTTCTATGAAAAAAATCGTACTGTTCTGCTGCCTGACAGCGCTCGCAGCGCTCGCAAACGCCCAGATTGTCATCACCGAAATCATGTTCAATCCACCGGAAAGTGGCACCGATTCGCTCGAATATCTGGAACTTTATAACAATAGCAATTCCTCGGTTGACATCTCGGGATGGAACTTCACGCAGGGTATCGAACACGTCTTTGCATCCGGAACGGTAGTCCCGGCTGGCGGATATGTCGTACTGGCTAAAAATGCCAATGCTTTCAAGTCGGTCTTCGGAGTAACTCCAACGGTCTGGACCAACGGAGCACTCACCAATACGCCCGGCGAGGATATTGAACTGCGCGATGCCAGTGCCAATGTCATTGATTATGTTGACTACCTGAATGCCTCTCCGTGGCCGGCTGAAGGTGCCGGTATGGGAAGCTCCATCGTGCTCTGCGATTACAGTGCCGACAATACTGTTGCAGGCAACTGGGTGGCAGCCCAGACGGGTACTGGTGTGATTATCAACAATTTTGAAGTAAGAGGTAATCCTTACGCTGATTCCGGTTGTGGCGGCACCTCCATCTCTCCCACGCCCGACGCAGTCGTAGCCCCTACTGGCCTGGCTAGTACCTTTAATGTGCTGTTCAACGACCTTTTCCTCGGGACTGTTTCCTCGCTTGCCATTGACGTCCCACCCGCACACGGTGGCGCCTATGTGTCCGATAACAAAATCGTTTATACTCCCAACCAGACCTACTGTGGCCCCGATCAGCTCGTTTACAAGGTTTGTAACTCCGACGGACAGTGCGGTACCGCAACCGTAACGATCGAAGTTCGCTGCTATCCCTCCAAAAGCATTTCAGAGGTAACCGGCGAAAATGCAGCCGGGGAGGCAACTTCAGCCGGCGTAGCCTGCGAACTCCGCGGGGTGGTTTACGGATATAATATCCGCCCCCTGACCGGGACTCTCTCCTCCACCCTCTTTACCATTATTGATGAACAGGGCAATGGTATCTCCGTATCATCGCTGACCAGAGATTTCGGATATGAAGTAACAGAAAAAGATGAGGTTATCGTACGCGGCGTAATCGGCCAGTTTAACGGAATGACCGAAATCAGACCAGACACTATCCTGAAATCGTCGGACAATAACAGCCTCGTGCAGGCCAGTGTTGTTACCAGTCTTTCTGAAGCAACCGAGTCTCAACTCATCAGAATCAATAATCTGAGACTGGTTAACCCGGCAGAATGGACAACCGGAGTCGGTGGCAGCGGTTTCAACGTTCGTGCTGTGTCCGATAACTCACCATTAGACACCATTCTTATTCGTATTGACCGTGACGTGGAAACCTACAATGCACCCGCTCCGCCCGAGCCCTTCGATCTGAGGGGTATCGGTGGCCAGTTCGATGCCACCACGCCTTTCTCCTCCGGTTATCAGGTGCTCCCGCGCTATAATGCCGATATCAGTACGTATGGTGTGGGTACCAAAGATAATCAGCTCAACATCAATGTAACGGTTTCTCCCAATCCGGCTACAGATGTTGTTTCCGTTGAAACAGATGTCCGGTTTGATCAACTGATTGTTTCGGATGCGCTCGGACGCGTAATACAGATTTTGAGCGCTGATTCTACCAATATCAACCTGAATGTTGCATCGTTTCAGTCCGGTGTTTACTTCATCCGCCTGGAAAAAGATGGCGCATTCAGCACTATCCGGTTTGTAAAGCAGTAAACAGATGAAGAAGAAACTGGTCGTTCTGACGGGGGCCGGAATTTCGGCGGAAAGCGGTATCAAAACGTTTCGCGACAGCGACGGTCTTTGGGAGAACCATCGTATCGAGGACGTAGCTACTCCGGATGCCTGGAAGCGTAACCCCCAACTGGTTCTTACGTTCTATAACCAGCGCAGAGCCCAGCTTCCTAATGTTCAACCGAATCAGGGCCACTTCGAACTGGCCGCTCTTGAAAAGGACTTCGACGTGGAGATCATCACCCAGAATGTGGATGATCTCCACGAACGAGCCGGAAGTACCAGCGTAACGCATCTTCACGGTGAACTCCGCAAGGTTCGTTCTTCCTTCGATGAAAATCTGGTATATCCGTGGGATAATGATCTCCACCCGGGTGATCTGTGTGAAAAAGGCAGTCAGCTACGCCCGCATATCGTATGGTTCGGAGAGGCGGTACCTATGCTCGAAAAGGCAGCATCCCTGGCTGAAAAAGCAGATATTTTCATGGTCGTCGGCACCTCGCTGCAGGTGTACCCGGCCGCCGGACTCATGCAATATGCGCCGAGACATATACCATATTATTATGTAGATCCCAACCCGCGGATCAACTGGGAACTGCAATCCAAATCGAATCTGTACGTCATAGAAGAACCTGCGTCAACAGGCGTGACCAAAGTGGCCGATATGATTCGTAATAGCTGAACTGTACTATGCAAATCCGGGGCCGTCTAACTCTTCTGTTCCTGATGCTGGCTTCAGGTATTCTGGCAGCTGTCCTGTTTGCTGTTTTCTGGATGTTCCGGCAAAACATGACCGAGGCGTTTTATCAGGGGCTCGCCTCCAAAGCGGAAGTGACAGTTAAAACTATCCTCCCGGAAATTGACAAGGTGCAAATATCTGACGCCACATGGATCGCGCCCGATGAAAACACCGGTTTGCCATACCAGGATAATATCAGCATATTCAACAGCAACTACGAACGCGTATTTTCGGTGCACAGCGACGCTGTACCGGTACCGGTTAACGATCTGGCCAATATTTATACGCGCAGCCGATACAAATTTGAACACTTCAATCTTTGTGCATTCGGCATGTCAGCTACCGGTCCCAATGGCTCGGCATATATTGTTGTAGCAGAAGGAAGCCCGGACTCCACGGCCATTTCAAAGCTTCGGAATGTTCTGATCATCAGCTTTTTTCTTGGAATCATCCTTGTATCCGCAACCGGATGGTACTACTCCGGGAAGGCACTCGAACCCATGTCGGCTATTGTCCGGGAGGTAGAGCATATTCAACCCAGCGACCTGAGCCGACGACTGCAACCCGGTAAAAATCAGGATGAAATCCGTAAACTGGCTGTCACGTTCAATCACCTCCTCGAACGGGTGGAACGCGCTTTCATGATGCAGAAAATGTTCGTCTCCAATGTGTCACACGAACTGAAAAACCCGCTAACGGTCATCCGCTCTCAACTCGATGTGGCGCTTCAGCGCGACCGCTCCGCTGATGAATACAAAAGTGCCCTCGAAAGTGTACTCGACGACATACGCGACCTGAGCGAAACGGAACAAAGACTGCTCCACCTCGCCAGGGTATATACGAACCCCCAACATATCGAAATGGCTGCAACCCGGCTCGACGAACTGATCTGGCAGGCTGCAGACCAGCTGCACAAACAGTTCCCCGGAGCCACGGCAACTATCCATTTCAGCGAAATGCCCGAGCACGGGGAAGACCTCGAAATATCGGCCAATGAACCACTGCTCCGGATGGCACTCGTCAATATCATGAATAACGCCTGTAAGTATTCGCCCGATAACCAGGTGACGCTGAACGCATTCTTCCAGACTGACGGAAAGCATACCCTCGAATTTGCCGATAACGGCCCGGGGATTCCCGATGATGAAAAGTTACTCGTTTTTGAACCATTCTACCGAAGTCCACGGCATCTGCTGTCTGTAAAGGGAACTGGAATCGGCCTTTCTCTGGTGAAAAGTATCCTCGACCTGCATAATGTCTCTGTCTGTATCAAAGACCGGAATGAGGGTGGATCAGTTTTTGTCCTGTCATTCAACTAAACAATAATACCAACATGCGCCTTGTTCCGTCGTTTGCTGTTTGCTGCATCCTGCTTTTTTCCTGCTTCTCTTGTCAGTCTCAATCCATCCCGACAACTGTTGTCAAAGACAGTTCTACCGGAAAGGTGGTACTGCTGCTCAATGCCCGCGATGCGGCGACTGCTATTGTCACTGATACCACATATCGTTTTTTCAACCTGATTACTGCGGCAGAAATGTCTGTACAGATGAAGAAACCTTTGGTGCAGGGTACGTCCAGCAATGTCCTGTTGCAGGAATATTTGGGGTTCCTTGCTTCCGAACCACTTGACTTCACCGCCGATGACCTGATTTTTATCAGAAAGGTTATTAATAATATGTACAGTACTGCAGCCGGAGTCAATAGCAATATTTTGCCCGATACGCTGCGTCTCATTCGCAGCAAGGAAAACCACTATGGTCCGGGTGTCTGGTACACGCGTGAAAACTGTATTATTATTCCGGACGGTGAACTGGCATCAAAAAATACGCAGTCATTCACCATAACCATGTTCCATGAACTGTTTCACGTTTATTCCAGACTGAATCCGGGAAAAAGGCGTGATTTGTACAAAACCATTGGCTTCGAATCTGTCGGGCTCGGTAATCTGGTATTGCCTGAAACATTGAAAGAGCGGGTGCTCCACAATCCCGACGGGGTTGATTATGCACAAAAAATTGATCTGAAACAGCCTGACGGCAGTATTATTTCAGCGATTCCGGTCATCTGGTCGAATAACAATGGCTATACTCCGCAACAAAAGAGTTTCTTCAACTACGTAGAGTTTAACCTGTATCCGGTGTCTAAAGATGCAAACGGGAAATGGACCGTTCAGGTTGGCCCCGACGGACTTCACAGTCCGATTGACGTACAGGAGCAGTCCGATTTCTTCCGCCAGATCCGTGAAAATACGGGGTATATCATCCATCCCGATGAAGTGCTGGCCGATAATTTTGCCTTTATCATGCGGGAGAAAAGAGGAGACCGGATTTACTCCAAACTGAAGGAAGAAGGTGTGCGCCTGCTGGAAGAGATGGAACAAATTCTCCGCAACTGATTTCAGGCTGAAACAGGTGCCAGTGCCAGCCTGAGCCCGTCCAGGGTATCTTTCAATCTGATCTGACACCCCAGACGACTGTTGTCTTTCACAAAGAATGCCGAATCAAGCATGGCCAGCTCGTCGTCGGTCGGCTCGGAGAGCTCATGCTCGCTGAGTACATAAACATGGCAGGAAGCGCACAGGGCCATACCTCCACAGGTACCCTCCACCGGCAGATCGTACGACTTGCACAATTCCATCACATTCATATTCATGTCGGTGGGCGCCTCGTACTGTTTTTCGTTGCCTTCTCTGTCGGTTATATGGACGATTATTGTATTTTCCATGTTGATCTCTTCAGGAGGGCATTCCCTCGATACCGGTTACCGTGGTGTATTTGAATGACAGTTTCTTGTCGGGATGGACAATTTTGAAAGCAGACTGGCAGGCGAGTGTTGCCTCGTGAAACCCGCAAAGAATGAGTTTGAGCTTGCCCGGATAAGTATTGATATCACC
>JBEGNB010000152.1:0-3535 GCA_041182785.1 Bacteroidota bacterium | reverse complement strand
GCTCAGGAACTTACCTATTACGGACTGGATCTGTACAAAAGCAGGGAGCTTCCGCGCCTGCTTCACGCACTGGCCGATGTGGAAGGAATAGAATGGATACGACTCCACTATGCCTATCCTTCGAAATTCCCGCTGGAAATACTGGACGTAATGGCTGAACGGCCTGAAATCTGCAATTATCTTGATATTCCGCTGCAACACGCCAGCGATCCTGTGCTGGAGGCCATGCGCAGACAAATCACACGCGCAGAAACCGAAGATTTGCTCGCAAAAATCAGAGAAAAAGTGCCGGGTATTGCGCTCAGAACCACCTTTCTCGTAGGGCACCCCGGTGAGACTGAACGCGATTTCAACGAATTGCTCGACTTTGTGAAAAAGCAGCAATTCGACCGCGTGGGCGTTTTCCAGTACTCGCACGAAGAAAGTACGCGCGCGTACGATATGCCCGACGATATCCCTGCAGAAGAGAAAGCACTCCGTGCAAGTACCTTGATGGAAGTGCAGGAGGATATTTCGATGCTCAGAAATGAAGCCAAAATCGGGGGTATCTTCAAAACTTTATTCGACCGGAAAGAGGGAAAATACTTTATAGGCCGGACCGAGGCTGACTCTCCGGAGGTGGACAACGAAGTACTTGTTCCCGCCAAAAACAGCTACGTGCGCCTGGGCGATTTCGCCAACGTGCGTATCACCGGAGCCGAGGCATTCGATCTTTACGGAGAAGTAGTGGCACCCTGATTCAGCTGCCACTCAGTACAGCCAGTGCCGCACCAAGCGAGATATCCCCCTTGTCGAGTGCCTCGCGGGCATACAACTGCAGCAGATTCCTGTCGCCCGCTGCCTGCCGCGCCCGCTCGTCGTTCAGCAGTGCCGTTGCCGCCTCCTCGGGAGAAGGGAGTGCCGGTAATCCTGCCAGCATACCAAGGTGATTGCCGGTCAGTACAGGACTGAACCGAACTGCAGCCGGCAGTCCGTCGAAACCGACACCCATGGTGGTAGCCTCCTGAACAATCTCTTCGATAGCCGCTCCGCTGGCGCGCACATAATAAAAACGGCCCAGACGCCCCATCAGATCGATCTTGTGCGGATCAATGCGACCCTTGTCGTTCAGCACTTCTTCAGCGATGTGCATCAGAACAATACGGCAGATGATCAGATTCCCGGCCCCGCCTGACTCACCGAGGGGAAGAATCTGTTCCACCACACACTCCATCTGAACCGGACTTTCGGCCACACGGGGAGGGCGTACCAGTTCGGAGGGAATGGGTGTCAGACCGGCTTTCTCGAACTCATCCACCTCGGGACCGTATTCAACCCCTGCGACGGCCATTTGGCGAACAATACTGTGGCTGACAACGTTTATTACAACCTGACCGGTGTCCTGCACGTTTTTCAGGGTATCCTTGGTGGTGTTATTCGACACCCGACGGTTGGAAGAAAAAATGAGCAGTGGCGGATTACTGCTGAAAGCATTGAAAAAACTGTACGGCGCCAGATTGTGAACCCCGTCGGAGCTGACAGTACTGGCAAAAGCGATTGGTCGGGGCGCCACTGCACCGACTATGAACTGGTGAAGATCTTTGGTTGCAATCTCGTTCGGGTCAATTCTGAGCATCTGTTGTATGTTTGAGGCAGCAAAAGTAACGGATGATTGCGGGTAAATGCGTGACAATAATCACTCTTTATCCATATCGCAAATAAAATTACAAACCATGAACAACAAAAAAGTTCAATACGCACTCTTCATTCTGGCACTCGCAGCCCTATTGTTTGGCATCTGGAAATACAGGCAGCCCCGGTTTGGTGCCGGTGATTTTGCCCCCGATTTCGAAGTCACTACTGTCGAAGGAAACAGAGTAAAACTGACCGACCTGCGCGGAAAGTATGTGATTTTGCAATTCTGGGGAAGCTGGTGCGGTCCTTGCCGCCAGGAGAATCCGTTTCTGACCGATCTGTACAGGAAATATCACGAAAAAGGACTTGAGATCTTGAGTGTGGCCATAGACGTTAACACCAGAAGCTGGCAAAATGCCATCATCAACGACAGACTCGGATGGCCATACCATGCCATGGAGCCCCGCGATTTCAGCGGACCGGTAACCACACTGTACAATATCAAGTCAATCCCCACCCTGTTTCTGATTAACCCCGAAGGCAGAATCATGGGCGTTGATCTGAAAAACGATTATCTGGACAGGATGCTGCAGGAGAAACTGGGAAAATGAAATCACAAGCACTCTGCCATTTTGACATAAATACACGCAAGGCATGAAAGTTGCTGTGGTTATGAAATCATCATGAAACAAAGAATAAAAAAGTTTTTCAATATGAAAGAGCAGGAAGCTGAAGAACAGACAGTTGATCAGGCGGAAAATCAGGAAACAGCGACAGAAAACCACCCTGAAGTCGCCGTGAATGACACTGATTCGGAAACGGTGGAGAGTCTGAAACAACAGCTCGACGAAGCGCGTAACAAATTTCTGTACCTGTACTCCGATTTTGAAACCTACAAACGGCACGCTGCCAAAGAGCGGATTGACCTGATTACATCTGCCGGACGTGAAATACTGACAGCCCTTCTGCCAATTCTGGACGATTTTGAGCGAGCCAGAAAAAACGGCGGGCTCAACGAGGGCATGACCCTTATACACCACAAGCTGACCGGCATACTATCGGCGAAAGGCCTTGCCTTGTTTGAAACCGGGGCTGGCGACGCTTTCAACGCCGACCGCCACGAAGCCATTGCCGAGATACCCGCACCAACGGAAGAAATGAAGGGTAAAATCCTGGATGTCGTGGAGCACGGTTACATGCTCGGCGACCGAATCATACGCTTCGCCAAGGTGGTGGTTGGTCAGTAATAAAGCCAAAAAGCAAATTACGCTCGCATATCATGTCAAAAAGAGATTATTACGAGGTACTTGGCGTACCGAAAAATGCCGGTTCTGATCAGATCAGAAAGGCCTACCGCGAGAAAGCTGTCAAGTATCACCCCGACAAAAATCAGGGTGACAAAGAGGCTGAAGACAAGTTCAAGGAGGCAGCAGAGGCTTATGACGTACTCAGCAATGAGGAGAAGCGGGCGCGCTACGACCAGTATGGCCACGCTGGCCTTGACAATATGGGTGGTGGTGGCAGCGGCGGATTTCAGGGAATGGATATGGATGAAATCCTGCGCCAGTTCGGCTTCGATTCAGACGACATTTTCGGCAACTTCTTCGGAGGAAGCCGCAGGGGAGGCCGCTCGAGAGGCGAAAGGGGCACCAATCTGCGAATCAAGGTAAAAATGACCCTTGAGGAGATTGCTACCGGGGTCAATAAAAAGATAAAGGTCAAAAAGCAGGTTACCTGCAATACCTGCAATGGCTCGGGCGCGCGCGAGCAGGGGGGTGTGGAAACCTGCGGTCACTGCCGCGGATCAGGCTCGGTGAACCGGGTTACGCAGACACCATTCGGCATGATGCAGACAGCGGCGCAATGCCCTGTATGCAACGGCGCCGGGCAAGTGGTCAAATCGCCGTGTCATGTGTGCAAA
>JBEGNB010000151.1:0-3020 GCA_041182785.1 Bacteroidota bacterium | reverse complement strand
CCGAGACCGAGTAGGTGGTGGTGGTGGTGGGCGACACCATGATCGCTGCATTGATGCCCAGTGTGCCGTTCCAGAGATAGTTCGTTCCGCCAGTGGCTGTGAGCGTGGTAGTTTCACCCGAGCAGACCGTCAGGTCGCCTGTTACGTTGGCGGTTACAGGTGGCGGATCGGTAATCGTCACCATCTCGCTCACCTCGTCGCCGGCATCGTCTTTTGCATATACCGTGTAAGTACCCTCGGTGAGGTTATTGAACTGCCCCGACGACTGCCACATACCGCTGCCCAGTCTAAAGGAGCGCGTACCCAGACCGCCGTCAGCCGACACCGTTAGAGAGCCGGTTCCGCCCGTGCAGAGCGGATCGGTCGGCGTCGGCGTGACGGACAGGCCGGAGGCAATTCCGAAGCGTGTGGATGATAAAGCGTCTGTGTATCCGCTGTATGTGAGCGAACCGGTGCCCGCTGTTGTGTTGGCAGCAGGCAGTGCCGTCCAGGCACCCGATACGTACTTGTAAAGTCGTTTGTTAGCCAGGGTAATCGGCTCCAGCGTGGCGTCCCAGGTGAACGTGAGGTTGCCGATACCGGAGCCTGTTGTCTGGGACACCTCCCACACCACCGGCAGGGAGGAAGTACCGAGGTCCGTGGCGGCATCCAGTTTCAGGGTAAAGTCTGACAAACCGGAAGCGCCGTTGACGATGGTCAGTCCGGCTTCGGCACCCGACGATGAAGTGGATGTGGCAACCTGCACCGCATCGCGATCGGTGGCAGGGCGGTTGTTACCTGGCCATGCTGAGTAGAACACAGCAGATCCGGAAGCGGGAACGCTGTGCACCTTGTACAGTGAGGTAGCCGCGTCGAGTAGTACCTCCCCGTTGCCGAGAATCAAGGTAGATGGCAGTATATTCGTGGCATTGTCTTTTACCACAAAACCATCCGGAACCCGGATGCCCTGATTGTTGCTTACGAAGAATTCGACATTCCCGCTCAGCGTGATTTGCTGGGAATACGCCATCAGGGGAAGCAGGAGTGCCATGATGGCCACTGACAGCCATCTGACCGGCAAGTTGATTGATATTCGGATCATTTTATACCCGTTTAAATGTTGAATTAAAAAATACTGACAGAGGATTAACAGGTTCCGAAAAGCCATGAGAATGGCCCGACTTGCCAGTGAGCAAATCGAAAAAATGAAGTCCATGTATATTAAAAATTGAAAGCCTTGCGAAGGTAGGGTCAGAAAATCCTGTACAATCAGTTTAATGCCGATTATTATCAAAAAGCATGTCCGACTTTTTATTTGGAAAAAAGTCAGACATCAAAAAGGGCCGCCCCGACATTTCGGAACGACCCCTATCCTCGTTGTAATCTCTTTATTGGGTATTTTTCGGTCAGGAAACCGGCAAATTGATCTGACTACGGTAAAAAGTCGGCTTCACTCCTTTGATGGCCTCGAATGCAACGTAGAAAGCAGCCCGCGAGCCAAATCCGGCGTCTTTGGCTATGGCCTCAATGGTATAATGATCGAATGCCGGATCTTCGAATTTGAGAACCACCTCCTGTACCCGGTACTGATTGAGCAGTGCCTTGAAATTCGGGAAGTTCAGTTCGTCGAGGGCATCCTGCAGTTCCTTGTAGGTGAACTGCAGCGTATCCATGAGATCGGTATATTTCAATTCGGGGTTCAGGTAAGCCTTTTCTGCATTGAAATACTCCAGCAGTTTACGGGTATTTTCGGTGTACCGAGTGGCGTCCAGCAGTTCCTTTTCTGCTATTTCACGCTGTTTTTTTTCCTCGCGGTATTGCTCCATGAGGATGTGGTAAGAAGCTTCGAGCCCCCTTTTCAGGCGTTTGTTCAGGAAATAAAAAAACAGGGTGATCGCCAGAGCAATCGCGGAGATGAAGAACAGCGACAGCCACAAATTGCTGCGTTTATTTTCACTTTCCAGCAATGTGTTAAGGTACTGCTTTTCCATCTCTTTCTTCTCTGTATTGTACATGTTGGCTATATCCTGCAACTGCATCTTTTTGGTCGCACTCAAAAGTGTGTCTTCCAGAATTTTGGCTTCTACCGATAATCGGGCATAACTCTTCCACTCACCCGCTTGCTCGTAAACACGCATCAACTCCCCCATCAGTTCAATCGTCGTGGACTGATCATCTGCCTGTTGGGTCAGTGCAATAGCCTTTTTGTAATATTCCTCCGCTTTCCGGATATTGCCTTTTGAGGCTTCAAGCGACCCGTACCCGCTGTAAACCTTGGGTATTCCGGATACTATTCCATATTTTTGACAAATATCAAGAACTTCGTCATAACAACTCCGGGCCTTTTCAATTTGTCCTAGTGCAACCAGCGTATTGCCCATATTGAACAGTGTAATGACCCTGGTTCGGAGGTTGGCATTTCCCGAATCTGCAGCAAGCACCAGTTTGTAATAGTAAAGCGAGCTGTCGGGTTTGCTTTTCCGATACGATATACCAATATCAGTGAGCACGTTTACGCTGTATTCGCGGTCGTGCAGTTCATCGAACGACTGATACGCCTTCCGGTAGAATTCCAGGGCCTTGTCCATATTTTGGGTGCCGACATATACATGACCGATCCCCTTGTAGCACATACCGAGTGCGAAGGTATCCTTCAGGGCCTCGGCAATCCGGACGGCCTTGAAGAGGCAATCCTGGGCTTCGGTGAATTTGCCACGGTCACGGAGGATATCGGCGTACAAAGTCATGTAGTTCGCCCTGTTTTTGACAATATTGGCCCGCTCCACCAGACTTATTGTTCTGGATATATAGTTTTCTGCTGCGGGAATATGACCACCAGTATAGCTGTACCAGCCCATGTTATACAGAATCCTGACCATTGCGGCGGTATCGGGCCAGTTTTTTTTCTGTTCGTATATCCTGTTTACAATACTGAAGGCCGAATCGGGCATACCCATCGCGGCAACAGCACTGGCCCGGGCATAGGCTATTTTCAGATCAAATGAATCGGTCAGCGCGTACGTACGCGCGAGTGTTTCGGC
>JBEGNB010000150.1:0-4839 GCA_041182785.1 Bacteroidota bacterium | reverse complement strand
CCTGTAATCAGGCCGGTTTCCTTTGACCCCGATTTTTCTGACAGACTGTTTTTTGTTTATCTGGAAAAGAAACAGAACTCCCGGGAAGGAATAGCCCGGTACCGCGAACGCTCGAGGGACATAAAAGGATATCTGCCCGAGGTATCCATTCTCACGGAGCGAATCCTGAACGCTGAAACACTCGAAGAGTTTGGATCACTCATACGCGAACATGAAACCCTGATTGGCGAAGCACTGGCTTTTCAGCCGGTCAAAAACCGCCTTTTCCCCGACTTTGAAGGGGAAATAAAGAGCCTGGGGGCCTGGGGCGGTGATTTCGCCCTCGTGACCAGTCCGGGCACGGAGGAGGAAACCAGGGCTTATTTCGCAGGCAGGGGATACAACACCATGCTCCGCTGGAACGAGATGATTATTGACTGACCATCACCTCTGTATTCAGCCAGCCATTTCCTCAGACGGCAAACCTGCCGGACGATTCCTTTTTACCGTCAATGATAACCTCATAGAAGTAAATACCTTTACTCAGGGTGTTGGGCCAGTTGAGAACACTCTCGCCGTGCAGTTCGGGACTGTGTTCCAGTTCGGTGACAAATCGCCCCGTACTGTCGTATATGCGTATCTGAACAAAGTCGCGCGCGTGCAGGTACATGCGGAAGTTGATATCCCTGCCCAGTGAAGGACTGGGGAAAATCTGTGTATCAAAGCGGTCTTTCTCGACATACTCGCCCAGATACAGTTCTCCGGCGGCCCTGTCCATCCACGCGAGGCGCTGCCTGATCCAGTCGCGCAGGTAATTAAGGTGACCGTTATAGGAACCACAACAGTAGTGATTGGGCCAAATCCAGACATTAAGTATGGGCCAGCGCTGGAAGTTGCGGTACTGACTTTCCTGCAGCACCTGACTGAGCGAGTCGAGTACCCCGTAGATGGCTTCGTCGCTCAGGGCATCTTTCCGCAACTCAAACCAGCGATCGCGAAGCTGTTTTTTATACTTTGGGTCCTGCCACATCCGGGTCCAGAAGAAGTGATTCAGCCAGCCATCGCCTCCGCAGACGAAGTTCATATCTATGATTTGCCATCCATAGGGCTGCTCGGCGTTGCAGTAGTTGGCATTTCCGAAAGCAATATTGAAATCCCATACCGGGCCGGCGTGGAGCAGAGGATCTTTATCATCGCGGTCCTTGTGCAGATACGTACTGATACGGTACCCGTCCACATTTTTGGCCAGTTCATTGAGGAGTGTAAAATCAATGAAAGACGGCACGTCAACATATTTCCTGAAGCCTTTTTCGGGATCAGCGAAATCAGGTCCGAAAGTAGCTGATTCAAATTGTGTGATCCAGGACTGAATGTAATTCACCTGCTCGGGTTGTGCGTCCTCTGCTTTAGGGTAGTGGAGCTGCCAGGTGGTGCGTTGCCAGGCATTGGCCGCCACCGGGTAGGGTGAAATCCAGTTCGGCGACGGGGTACCCTCTATTTTATCAATTTTGACGATATAGCCGCCAGTCAGGTCGTTTCCGGCTGTCTCGTCGGGTTCCAGGTTGGAAATGTCAACCCTGTCACTTCCGCGTTTGATACGCTCGGTAACTGTATAAACGCCTTCATATTTGCCATTCAGAATGAGTTCTACAAAACGGGTACGGGGTGCCCAGGGCATAATACGCCGGGCCAGTTCGTAAATCAGTGCATCGCGCAACAGGGTTTTGTCACTGTAGGGCGCGATAAAAGCCCAGTCGGACTCCTCCGGCATGCCGAGCAGCGGAAAATCCAGGTCATTACCCTCGGTATCGCGTATCTCTACAGCATAAGGTTTCTTTTCTGACAAATCGGAAGACGAGCTGCCGCGCATCTCGATACCAATCAGGCCATTGAAATGCTGGGGCGGATCACTCAGGTTGTTGCGCACACCCGGCCCGTTGTAAATAACCTGCATCTGCGCTGTAACTTTGGGTTCGTCGGGAATATACTGCCCATTGGTATTTATGATGACAATAGGCAGGTTGGAGGAAGTGAGCCCCGCCTGGGCAGAGGAAAACAGCGGAAAAAGAAACAGCAGCGGAAAAAACAGGCGCATATTATTTTGTTTGAAGCAAAGATATACCCCCGTATTATGATATTGGCATCAATGCGAAAAATTGTCGTCAATCGCCGGATTAATGCCGTATTACAGCATGAATATACTGTCAGGCCGGACGCCCGCGGCCATCATTTCCTCTTGTGTTACTCCGCGAATCAGGGCGGCACGGGTATAAACAGCCTCAATAGTCAGATCCCGCGCATCGTCGGTTTCCAGAAAAAAACGGTCGGCAGGAACACTCTGAAGCGAACGGGAGGCGTGACTGCGATCATTAAACAAGGCCTTGCCGAAAGACAGGTAACAACCCGCCCTGAGCAGTTCCGCGGCCGTCTGTGGATGCTTGTCGAAACCGTGAATAATCCAGGGCTGTACCGGTTTCAGCTTTTTCTTGACAGCCATAACAGCCTCATAGGCCTTTACACAGTGGATAATCAGGGGCTTGCCGGTTTGCTCGGAAACGGCAATACATGCCTTGAAAGCTGCCATCTGCAAGTCGGCGGGGACATTCACAAGCTTGTCGAGGCCGGCCTCTCCGATGGCAACGGCGCCCTGGGCACAAGCGTGTAGCCATTCCAGATCTGACTCCAGGGATGCTTCACTCAAAAACCACGGATGCAGTCCGGCAGAGTAAAGGCGGGGCAATACACCTGAATATTCGCCGGGCCTCAGATTCACAATTTCATCTGCGGCGTGGCTACCGGACGGATAATGGGTATGTACATTCAGCAGTTTCACCTTCCCCGGCCGATGAAATACGACAACGCCAGCCGGTAGCCATCGAGACCCAGACCCGTAATACTGCCCGCACATTTCGGGGCAATAAACGAATGCCTGCGAAACTCCTCGCGTGCATGCACATTACTGATGTGCACCTCAATCACAGGTGCCGGTATGGCAGCCACCGCATCAGCCAGCGCGATGGAAGTATGCGTGAGGGCGCCTGCGTTCAGCACAATACCGTCGGCAGAGAAACCGGCCTCATGAAGTTTGTCAATAATAGCCCCTTCGTGATTACTCTGAAAAAAGGAAATATCCGTCTCAGGGAAGAGCGTATGCAGTTCAGACAGGTAATCCTCAAAGGATTTGCTGCCATAAATACCGGGTTCCCGCCGGCCGAGCAGGTTCAGATTCGGGCCGTTGATAATCAGAATTTTCATGGTTGCAAAATTCGGCCTAATTTTGGACAATCGAAAACCTGTTATACCATGCGAAGCAGAACCTTGTTTTTTGCCTTTAACCTGTTCATAAACAGTCTTTTATGTGCACAGGGAGCCCTTATTTCCGACCCTTTGCCCATCAGAAACGACTATGGATACGACCTGATCGGGCGCCTTCGCGACCGGGTTTTGCTGTTTCGCGACCGCTACGACAACTTTGAAGTGCAGGCTTTTGACGGACAGATGCATCTTTCCTGGAGCAAGCAACTGGAAGATCTCGATCACAGAGGTATTCAGGTTCTGTCGGTGACAGCGGGGAAAAATGATTTTTCCGTAGTTCACAAAATCAGGCGCCGCGGTCACGTATATCTGCGCGTGCACAAGTACGATCCCGGTGCCAATCTGATTGACACACTCACCGTCAGGGACTATGGTGAACAGGTATTTACTCCGCCATCGCTTCATCTGGTGCGCAGCGAAGATAAAAACTGCATGCTGGTTTTCAACGACGCCGAGCCGGGAAAACTGCAACTGACCTGTTTCAGAACAGACAAGATGATCCTGTTGTGGGACAAAACCATCACGCTGGAGCAAGGCGACCGGTACGACCCGGATCCCTGGGAGATGGCTCTTGGTAACGACGGCGATTTGTTTTATATCGTAGAACGGAATAACCGGCGCAACAAACTTGACAACCATTTCCTGAGCATCCTGCGTATCAACTCAACCGGAGATCAGGTTTATACGGTAAGAATGGGCGAATACTCCACGCTGGAAACCATGTACCAGGTGGACGATCAGAACAAGAGACTCACCGGAGTCGGGCTCTGGGGCGACAAACTTCGAAGCAGAGCCAACGGCGCGATGTACATCAGCGTACCCTTCGACGGAGGGGCACATACCATACAGTACGAGGTTTTCGACGACAAGTTTGTTTCCATACTACGGCAGAAAGACGTGGAAGAAAATACACGGGGCATCAGCGACACCGACATACGCGATGTGATACTCCGGCGCGACGGGGGAGCCCTGCTGATAGCGGAACGGCATCATGAAGTGCAGCGCGGCACCGTAGCCGGCCGGGGATTCATGCGTGAAGGCACCCGCCTGGTAATTGACTATTACTACGACGACATGTTTGTGTGGGCCTTCAATCCGGACGGGAAGACACACTGGAATTCGGTTTTGCACAAAAAGCAGTACTCACAGGACGATGAAGGCGTCTTTTCATCCTATTTTCTACACCGGAGCACCGGAAACCTGCATTTTCTCTTCAACGATGAAATCAAATACGAAAACACCTGCAGCGAATATATCCTTTCGCCAACGGGTGCTTTCGACAGAAATGGCCTGCTGAATACAGTAAACCAGAGCCTGCGCCTGCGCTTCAGAGATGCCATACAACTGAGTGCCACGGAGACGCTCGTGCCTTCGGAATTCAGGAACAAGTTGCGGCTGGTGTTGATCAGGTTTTAGACTACCCCTTCACCTTCAAAATCTTTATCTCCACCCGCTGGTTTGTCTTCCGGCCTTCCGCCGATGTATTCGGCACCAGCGGCAGGCGTTTTCCGTATCCTTTATAGACGAGTCGCTTTGAATCTATTC
>JBEGNB010000149.1:0-4751 GCA_041182785.1 Bacteroidota bacterium | reverse complement strand
CACTTATTTCCCGGGCAATGTACATTCGTGAAAAGAATCCGGGCAAGAAAAGCGATGAGTACGCTACAGCCCTGGAAAACATGGGAAATTTGCGTTCTAACACCGGGAATTACAAAGAAGCAATCAGGTTATACAAGGAGGCATTACAGATCAGAGAGGAAATCTCCGGAAAAAAGACATTGTCGTACGCCAGAGCACTGAACAATCTCGCCAACACATACAGAACTGTCAATGAATTTGATACAGCCGAGGTACTGCTTCTTGAGGCTAATCAAATCAGGGTAGCTCTGAACGGGAAAGAAAACACCCATTACACAAGGGGCCTGACAAGTATGGGGTTGCTCATGTCGGAAACGGGAAGATATGACGAAGCACTGAGTTACTACCGCGAGGCGCTGGCAATTGATTACAAATTACTGGGTGAGAAACATCTCAGTTATGCCAACATATTGCATAATATAGCGATTATTTACAGAATTCAGGGAAATTATGTAAAGGCGGAGGAGTTGTATCTGAGAGTTTTGGATTTACAGGAAAAATCTGCAGGAAAAGGGACAGAATCGTACGCCAATACGCTCAATAATCTCGGGTTCCTTTATCACATACTGGGCCAGAACCAGGCTGCTATCAAATTACTGACAGAGTGTATGAACATAAGAGAACAGGTACTCGGCACTTCTCATCCAGGTTATGGTCAAAGTCTGACAGATCTGGCCAGTGTTTACACCCAGACGGGACAGTACGAAAAAGCTGATGCGTACTACCGGAAAGGTCTTCCCATAATGGCTGCCAAACTGGAGAAGAATGATCTGGAATACAATATGCGCCTCAGCAACTACGCGGTTCTTTGTATCAAAACACACAGGCCGGATACAGCAGTCTCCATATTGCTGAGCATCATTGAACGGATATACAGGAGCGACAAGAAAAATAGTGGTTATATCGAACTATTGATTAATACCGGACTGGCATATATGGCACAGGACAAAAAAACAGAGGCGATGGAATATATCAATTTGTCCATTCAACTGGCAAGCGAGTACTTCGGTAAACGCCACCCGCTTTATCAGAATGCGATAAAAGTAAAAGGTCGTTATTATGCTAAATACGGGGCGTATGATGATGCAATCAAGTATTTCAGAGAAGTAAGTGTACTTGAACGTGCTGACCTGATTGTCGCTTCCAAACACCTGTCCGAATCGGAACTTTTTCAATATCTAAACCAGTTCAATACAAATTGCAATGATTTGTATTCCCTGGCAATGCTGGCAAATGACAAAACAGGAGTGATTAAGGGTGAGGCCTATAACATGGCACTTTCCAACAAAAATATATTATCGGATATCACCAGAAGGCGTGTGGCACTTACGGAGTCTGATTCAACCCGGAATTTGTCAAAAAATCTGTTTGTATTGCGCAGGCTTATTGAGAAGGAGATGAGTAAACCTGGCACAGAAAGGGATTCATTCCATATTGAAGAATGGGAGGCAAAAGCAAATGCTGTCGAAAGACGGCTCGTTCGGGCCGTTTCCGGATATGAGGACTTGATTGGCCAGACCGAATGGCAGGATATTCAGCACCGCTTGAGCCCGGGGGAGGCGGCCATTGAATTTTTATCGTATCGTTTTTCTTTGCCCGAGGCAACCGACAGCATTTTGTATGCCGCCTTGCTGCTGCTTCCCGATGAGAATGCACCTCGTTTTGTTCCTCTTTTCGAGGAAAGAAAGCTGAAAGCCTTGTTTAATCAGCCTGGCCTTGATGAATTACTTACCGTAAAATCCCTGTATGCACCCAACTCTGATCTGTACCAGATGCTCTGGAAACCACTACAACCATTCCTGAACAACGTAAATACAATTTATTACTCACCGGCCGGAATGCTTCACCGTATTAATCCGGCAGCCTTGCGCGGTACCGACAAACAAACGCTCTCTGAAAACAGACAATGGGTACAACTTGGAAGTACCAGAGAGCTTGTCGGAGGTTATCTGGCAGATCGCTCATTTGCGCGCCAGGTTAAAGATGATGAAATACTGACGGCCAGTGTATGGGGCGATATAACTTATGACATGGACAGTCTGAGTTACTCAGCTGTGAATTCTGTTTCAGCAGTTGAAATCGGTAACGGATTGTACAGATATGTTTTTAGCAACAGGGATTCTGTAGTCTCGGCTCGGCTCCGGGGTACTGAAGGAGGCAACTGGGAGCCACTGGAGGGTGGCGCACTGGAGGCAGAACAGGTAAGTACGTTGCTCAGGGAATCCGGTGTTGAAACCACGTTGTTCAGCGGTTATAGCGCCAGCGAGGAACACTTCAAGGCGATGGGAACAGGAGAAAGGTCGCCACATATACTTCACATTGCAACGCACGGTTTTGCCTACCCGGAGCCGGAGAATAATCCGGCAAATATTATTCCCGGCGAGGCAGCTGTTTACCGACTGATTGATGATCCGATGATGCGTTCGGGATTACTACTTGCCGGAGCCAATCATTACTGGTCAAACGGACGGGCTCTCGGTCAATATGAAGATGGTGTGCTGGTAGCCTGTGAAGTACGGGATATGAATCTCCGGAACACCGAGCTGGCGGTATTGTCGGCCTGTCAGACTGGCCTGGGGGATATAGAGGGTAGCGAAGGTGTTTATGGCCTCCAGCGCGCCTTTCGGATGGCCGGTGCCAGATTTATGATTGTATCTCTTTGGCATGTCCGCGATGATCAGACCCGAAAACTGATGAAATTGTTCTATGAAAACTGGACGGTCAAAAAAGAATCACTTAGAGACGCCTTCACGCACGCGCAGGCGACACTGCGCGCGCAGGAGCCCAACCCGTTCCTGTGGGCAGGATTTATCCTGATTGAGTGAGATAATCAGCAGTATATCCTTGCTTCAGCAAGACTGCGCAATTCGACTATCACTTTGTATCACCCCCATTCTCTTTTTGAAAATAGTCACCGAAAAGTGTAACGGCATGGAGTACTCAAATCTGGGCTCAGGGTTACCGTTGGCCACCAGTTCTGCTTTGGCTGTTGCGATACCGCGATTGAATTTGTTCACATAACCCAATATTTTAAGCGCTTCGGCGAGTACAGGGTTTCTGTAGTCATTCTGATTGGGGAAATTATCGGGACGGGCACTCCCGTAAAGACCTCCGGGGTTTGCTATTTCTATCCGGTCATCAAATTCGTAAAACTTGACGGGCGCATTCGATTCATAGTTTCTATGCATCACGGCATTGTTCAGAAGCTCGCGAATAGCACGATCAGGATAGGATACCTGCACTTCTTCTCTCAGTGTACTGACGCTTACAAGTCTTTTTTCGATATTATTCCTGACGAAATGATCAAGTTGATGCATCAAACTAATGATATCGCCCGAGAATTCCATTTGATTTAATACAGGACTTTCCAGACTGACTCCTGCAAAACGTACGTACTGTATATAGGCACCGGGCAAGTAAAATCTCGGAGCTGATCCAAGTAACAGAATTCCAGCGTATGTAGGGCAGTCGAAAGTGATGTCGTACAGCCTCAGTGAGGCAAGTTGCTGTTTGATATCCCGATGATTTTTTTCCAGTGTTTCCTGATCAATTGCTCCCGGAAGATAGGTATTCAGGAACAGGGTCATATTCAGATCAGCTATAGTACTGCCCGGGCAGGGATCGGCCAGCAATTGCAATAGCTCTGTATGATTGATCATTGTCCGTTTTACTGAAATGGATATCCAGGTTGCCTCTGTCATTTCCTGAAACCCTGCAAAAGTAAAAAAGTTGAACCAAAAATTACAGAATATACTGATGCGCTTTCAGACCTTTGCCCGGCCCCGGAGTCTAAAATATCTCTCATGCAATTCAGAATCAGTATCTCTTCCGTTTTTGACTGCTCGCTGGAGCGGGCTTTCAAATCCCCCATGCTTTGCGACGTCGCCAAAATACATACCGGTTATGGTCTAATGCCGCGAATTACCCATGCCACCGACGATGAGAACTGGGGTGTGCCCGGGTCCACCAAAAAGGTGTATGCGGCAAGTTCACTCACCCAGAAGGGTGGTTACGTTTCCCGCGACAGCGTCCTGGAGCGGATTGAAAACAAATACTGGAAGATTCAGGTGGATGATTTCCAGTCGTGGATGCTCGGATTTTACAAGTTCACGGGCGAATGGAAGACCACCGAACTTCAACCGGGCAGGGTACAGGTAGATTATACCTACACCCTTCATTCCAATGCACCCGTATTCTATCCGCTCGCCTGGCTGTTCGCACACGGCTTCTGGAAGACATACATGAAACAGGTGATGGAAAATGTGCGGAAAATGGCGTACTCCGGAGAGCCCCTCCTGTACCCCTGAACCAGTTAAATCATCGTTCAGGTAATGTTTTTCAGGCGAATTGGTAAATGAATTGCCCGATTACATGTACTTTTGATTGTTTTCGGACTTCACCGTTTTTGTTACTGATTTTCAAAAAACTGCCGTTTCCATGAAAAAACTTCTCCATTTCATACTGTTTTCCCTGATTTTCAATGTCTCTGTCAGCGCCCAGAACGAAATCAGGCTGCACATTTCGCCTCGCCTCGCTTCCGCAGTTTTTGCCATTGACAGCGCTTTTATGCATCCGGGCGGTGCCTATCCGGTGAAATACACCCGCTTCGAGTACTACGTCTCGGGAATTATCATTACGCACGATGGCGGTCAGGTTACACCGCTAACCGGACTACACCTGCTGGTCAGGCCGGTGCAGGACTCGGTGTACAG
>JBEGNB010000148.1:0-19817 GCA_041182785.1 Bacteroidota bacterium | reverse complement strand
TCAAAATATACTATATTTGTACTTTAAATTTGTAAAAAATGCCATATTTTCCGAGAGTAATAGAGGGGGTAATACAGTCTTTGATTTCAAAATATCCCATATTGGCTGTCACCGGGCCGCGTCAGTCGGGTAAAACTACTCTACTAAAGAACATGCTGCCGGGTTATCGTTATGTATCACTGGAGAATACAGATAACCGTTATTTTGCGGAAAGAGATCCGAACGGTTTTTTAGCAAGATATGATTCCCGTGTGATAATAGACGAGGTACAGCGTGTTCCGGAGCTGTTTTCATATCTCCAGACCAAAGTGGATACAGACGGTCAGATGGGACAGTACATACTGTCCGGGTCTCAGAATTTTCATCTTATGGATCGGCTAACCCAGAGTCTTGCCGGCCGAGTTGCCATTTTCAGGTTGTTACCACTTGATTCACAGGAACTTGGTACTGCCGGGATTTCTGCTACCGATTGGAAATCCCTGATTTTAAGTGGTTTTTATCCGGCAGTTTACGACAGGGGTATTGAACCACCTGTTTTCTACAATAACTATCTGCAGACTTACCTTGACCGGGATGTTAGTGCCTTGTCGAGAGTTCACGATATGCGTTTGTTCCGGAATTTTTTGGGACTTTGTGCAGCCCGTACAGGACAATTGCTCAATCTGAGTAATCTTTCCCTGGAATGTGGCATTTCACAACCAACAGCCAGAGCCTGGATTTCTATACTTGAAAGCAGCTATATCCTGTTTATACTGCCACCCTACTACGAGAACTTCAGCAAGCGTATTGTGAAAACACCCAAACTGTACTTTTACGATACAGGGTTAGCGTGCTTTCTTTTGGGCTTGAGAGACCGGCAAGATCTGGATGATCATGTACTGACGGGCAGTTTATTTGAAAATCTGGTAATTGCCGATCTGATGAAAAAAAATCACCATCAGTATCTCTTGCGAGATTACTGGTTTTGGAGAGATTCACACGGGCATGAAATTGATTTGCTCACCAGACGCGCTGGTGGTTTCGATATTTTCGAGGTGAAGTCCACGCAGACCATTTTACCCAAACTGCTGAGCGGCATGAATTATTTTTCAGAGATAGCCGGGGGCAAAGTGAAATCGAGAACTGTTATTTACGGCGGTAATGACAGTCATGACCGGACAGACTATGTAGTCAGGCGATGGAGCGAGGGATAGATTATTCCATTTCAACAAGAAGGAGCCCTTTATCTACAGCGTCTCCTTTTTTGACTTTCACGGACCTGACCTTTCCATCGCCGGATGCTTTGATGACGTTTTCCATTTTCATGGCCTCCAGTATAAGGAGAGCATCGCCTTTTGACACTTCCTGACCTGCCTCCACGAGTATGTTGAGAACCAGGCCCGGCATAGGAGCCTTGATCTGGTTAGCCTTCTGATGACTGCCGACCTTCAATCCGAGCTGGCTTACGAGTCGGTCGTATTTGTCGGCTATATTGACAGTATATTCGTTTCCGTCAATTTTGACTACAAAAAGGTGGCTGGCGTCATCGGCGCTGATTATTTCAGCCCTGAAGGCCCGGTCATTCATAATAACGTGGAGTACGCCATCAGATTCTGCGACTACATCCAGGTTGAGGGCGTTTTCGGGAGAAATATTGAATTCGTGCTGGCCGTTAACCGTGGTGAGGAAAGGTTCTTCGTGTTTCATATCAATCTGGTCAGAACAATTTGCAGGTTAGCAGGGTAATATCGTCGGGCCATGGTTCACGTCCGCGGAACAGTTCCACGTGCTGAATCAGTCTGGAATTAAGCGTTTCGGGGTCGTCGTTTTCATGTTCTTTGAGGAAAGATGCCAGTCTTTCCTCGCCGAATTCGTCGCCGTGCGAATTTCTTGCTTCCGTTAGTCCGTCGGTAAACGTAAAAATCAGGGCCTGATCAGAAATTTTCACTTCACCTATTTCGAGGAAAGGCAGTTCGGGGAGCCAGCCCAGCGAGGTGGCGCCATTTCTGAGCGTTGTTATGACCCCGTTCATAATCATAAAGGGGGGTATATGTCCGGCGTTGACGTAATGCAGTGTTCGGGCGGCTGTATCGTATCGGGCCACGAAGAAAGTGATGAACTTGTCGCCCTGCGTTACACGGAATACGGCTTCATTCATTTCTCTGACGAGCTCTTCGAGGGCTGGTCGTCGCGATACGAGAGCTCTGAAGTTAGCCTGGAAGTTGGCCATAAGCAGGGCTGCCGAAACACCTTTGCCTGTGATATCGGCGATACAGAAGGCAATCTGGCCATCGGGGAATTCGACTACATCGTAATAATCGCCTCCAACGGCAAAGTGAGGCCGGTAGATACCTGAAAGCTGGTATCCTTTGCTGGAGGGCATTCGTCCCGGTACCAGTGCGCGCTGGATTTCTGCTGCCAGTTCGACCTCGCGGTTAACGATTTGCTGTTGCACCTGACTTTTGAACAGTCGTTTATTTTCGATGGCAACAGCAATAATATTGGTGATGGTAGTTACAAACTGCACCTTGCTATACACATCGTCTTCATCGCGGAAGCCGCCGAGGAAGGCATAGGCAATCGCGGTATTTTTGTGCATAATCGGGATAACCAGATCGAATTCGCGGAATAGCGGGTGACTATCATCACTGAGGCCCTGTGTTGAGCGGAACCTCGACAGGTCGGAACTTATATCGGGCTGGAAGAGTACCTCATCCACGCCAGAGGAAATTTTACATTCCCAGACCTGATTTTCGCGGAAGAAGAGTGCCATTTTTCGGATGGCCATTTCGAAGCGGAGAAATGCGCCATACATTTTGAATAGATCTTCTGCGGGCACATTTTCGTTGATAGCCTGCGTGATAGTAAGCAGGCTGTTGATCTGAAGTTGCTTCAGACCAATTTCGCGTTCCAGCCTGTCAATTCTGGAAAGAGTGCTTCTAATTTCCTGCAATTCGGGCATGTTGGGGCCGAAGGTACGAAGTAAGATAAATTTAAGTAATCCTTTCATCAAAACTTCTGAAATTTGCGTCAAAATCTGACAACAGCAAAACCGGCTGCGTGCCGGTTTTGTCAAATTACTACTGAATTTGATCTGACAATATGGAAGAAGTCAACAAGGCCATGGCCGATGCCAGGGCCCAAATGGAAAAAGCGCTCGAGCATCTGAGCCACGAGTTGGTGAAACTTCGCACCGGAAAGGCATCTGTAGCCCTTATTACAGATGTGATGGTGGAGTACTATGGTTCACCTACACCGCTTTCGCAGGTAGCCAACCTTCAGGTGGCGGATGCGCGTACCATTGTAATTCAGCCCTGGGAGCGAAATCTGCTCGGCACCATTGAGCGTGCGCTGATTAATGCCAATCTGGGTATTACCCCGTCGAACGACGGAGAGATAATCCGGTTATCAGTGCCGCCACTCACCGAGGAGCGCCGCAAGGAACTGGTTAAAAAGGCCAAACATGCCGGAGAAGAGAGCAAGGTGGGTATCAGAAATGCCCGCCACAAGGCGCTTGATCACATCAAGAAAGCTGTAAAGGACGGCTTCCCTGAGGATGCGGGCAAGCGCAAGGAGACGGAACTGCAGGATCTGGTGAACAAGTTCGTTGAACAGACCGACCAGACTGTTGCAGGCAAGGAAAAAGAAATCATGACCATTTAACCAATTACTATGAATCTTGACAAATTTCTCGTCATCTCCGGTGTTCCGGGGGTACACAAACTCGTTGCCACACGCGGCGACGGAGTTATCATTGAAGATCGCCATGAGGGTCGCACCCGTTTTGTGTCATCCAGACAGGGGCAGATTACTCCCCTGGCTACGGTAGCCATTTATACCTATACCAATGAGGGAGAGGGTACCGTACCGCTTGTTGACGTTTTTGAAAAAATGTTTGACCAGCACGAATCAAAGCCGCCTGCAGGTGTTAACGCTTCGTCCGGCGAATTGCGCGACTACTTTACCTCCATTTTGCCCGATCATGATCGCGACCGGGTACACATCAACGATATCAAGAAGTGTATCAAGTGGTATAACTTCATGTACGAAAAAGGTATTCTTGCTGCTGCAAAGGCCGAGGCTGCTGCTGCAGAACCGGCTGAGGTTGCCAAAGTGGAAGAGGTAGCCGAACAACCGGCGCCTGAAGAAAAACCCAGGGCAGCGAAAAAGTCCGCCAAGGCCAAGTCATAATTATGTACAAGGGGAAAAAAGTGGTCGTGGTGCTGCCGGCCTACAACGCAGCCAAAACGCTGGAGCAGACATACAGGGAAATTCCCTTCGATCTGGTAGACGAAGTAATCCTGTGCGACGATCACAGCCGCGACAATACGGCCGAGCTGGCTCGCTCGCTCGGTATCGGTCACGTGATTGTTCACGAGAAGAACAAGGGTTATGGCGGAAACCAGAAATCGCTGTACAACAAATCGCTCGAAATCGGTGCCGATATCGTGATTATGCTGCATCCCGACTACCAGTACACGCCGAAACTGATACCAAGTATGGTGAATATTATTGGCGAGGATTTGTATCCCGTGGTACTGGGGTCGCGTATTCTCGGGATGGGAGCACTGAAGGGGGGTATGCCTATGTACAAGTATATCGCCAATCGTTTTCTCACCTTCACGCAAAATCTTTTGATAAAGTACAAGTTGTCGGAGTACCATACTGGCTACAGGTCTTTCAGCCGTGAGGTGTTACTGGGAATCAACTATAATCTGAACTCCGACGATTTCGTATTTGACAATGAGATGCTGTCGCAGATTGTATATGCCGGTTTCGATATCGGAGAGGTGACCTGTCCGACGAAATACTTTGAAGAGGCCTCCAGCATTAACTTCAGGAGGAGCATGAAGTACGGTCTGGGGGTACTGCGCGTATCGTTCTGCCATTTTCTGCAGCGTACCGGAGTCGCCCGATTTGCCATGTATGCACCGGTGAAACCCTCGTAATGGTAATTTTTTGAAGTCAAAGAGGGTGAAACTTGCTGCTATTGGCATAACTTTGTCCTCTATTTTTTCACCATCAATACTTTCTGATACCAATGGGTAAAGGAGATTTCAGATCCAAGCGCGGTAAAATCCGCCGCGGATCGCACGGCAACAGCCGTCCAAAGCTCAAAAAAGTGAGCACAATACTGAAAAAACTGGCAGGTAAATAATGCCATTTTTTTACAAAAAGTCTTTCCACGAGCATCTTGCACGGGAAAGGCTTTTTACTTTTACGGGCTGTGTGGCGGGATATTTACCGACAGCCACGCTACATTTGTTCACTGATTTTAACCAAACCAACAGCAACATGAAGTATGGAATAACAATTCTGCTGAGTCTGGCGCTTTCGCTCGCTGCGGGAGCACAGACAGTAACCGGTGTCTGGAAAACTATTGATGACGAAACCGGTGAACCCAAAAGCCATCTCGAACTCTTTGAGGGCGACGGGAAACTGTACGGCAAAGTAGTCAAGCTACTGAAGTCGGCACCCGACAAGCGCTGCGACAAGTGTCCGGGCGAACGCTACAATCAGCCTATCCTGGGAATGATTGTGGTAGTGAATATGCAAAAGAGTGATGGCTACTATCAGGGTGGCAGCATCCTCGATCCCGAAAAGGGCAAATGGTACGGCTGTAAAATGTGGCTGAAAGAAGGAGATTCCAATGTTCTGGTAGTAAGAGGCTCTATTGGCCCCTTCTACAGGACTCAATATTGGTACCGTCAGTAACATTTCACATTTTTTTTGTAAATCATTTTGCAGAATTAAAAATGACGTGTAATTTTGCACCCGCTTTTGAAAGCGATTGGGCCATGGTGTAATGGTAACACAGCAGATTTTGGTTCTGTTATTCAGGGTTCGAGTCCTTGTGGCCCAACGATGAAGCCGCTTCTCCCCGGAGAAGCGGCTTTTTTCTTGGTACCATTCTGCCCGACATGTTTCAGTTTTTTGTCTGAGTTTTGCTTCTTAAAAAGTCCCCGATAAAATTATACACTGTTGAAAAAAATATCATTCGTATGCAGAAAATACCGCTTTAACCCGCCTTTTTTGAACACTGTTTTTTATAAATATATGCTTTTCAATCAAATATGAAATTAATGTTAATCCATAAATCATGTTGGTAACCGTAATTCGATGTTAATAACTATGGTAGTTTTGGGGGTTATCCACAGTGAATTGTTTAGTTATCCACATTATTAACAATACCAATTGTTTTAAAGTGCTGTTTTCTCAATTTTGACGGTTAAATTTGCTGCATTATGGCAGAATCAGATAACAAATCGAACTATCAGTCGTCAGCTGACCGCAACAGGCGCCGCAATCCGCAAAATGGTGAGGGGCTATCCACGTATGTTTTTGGAAAGGTTCAGCCACAGGCTGTTCAACTGGAGGAAGCCGTGCTGGGTGCTCTGATGCTCGACCGGGATGCGCTCCCGATGGTCATGGATATCCTCCGTCCGGAGAGTTTTTACACGGAAGGGCACCAGCTTATTTACCGTGCTGTCATCCGCCTGTTTGAGCGATCCAATCCGGTTGACTTGCTTACCGTAACGGAGGAACTGAAAAAGAGCGGTGACCTGGAAAAGGCCGGAGGCGGTTACTATCTCGTAGAGCTGACGCATCGTGTGGCATCTGCCGCCAACATAGAGTATCACGCCAGGATTATAGCCCAGAAGCATATACAGCGCGAACTGATACGAGTAAGTACCAATGTGATTCGCGATGCTTACGAAGATACGACCGACGTATTCAATCTGCTCGACGATGCAGAGAAGGGATTGTTTGCCATCACGCAGAACAACCTGAGCCGCAGTTATGAATCCATGGGATCGCTGAGCTCCAAAGTACTCAAACAGATAGAGGAGCTTACCCAGAAGGGCGATGGCCTGACGGGTGTGCCAACGGGCTTTACCGATCTGGACAGGCTGACTTCCGGCTGGCAACCTTCCGACCTGGTTATCGTGGCTGCCCGCCCGGGTATGGGTAAAACATCCATGGTTCTGGCTGTAGCATTGAATGCAGCGCGTGATTTTGGCAAAGGAGTAGCCCTTTTTTCACTGGAAATGGCCAGTACGCAGCTGGTGCAGCGACTCATTTCCATGGAGGCTGAAATTGCCGGCAGCAAAATGCGAAACGGAAAACTGGAAGACTATGAATGGCAGCAACTGCAAACTACTGTCGAGCGGCTCAGCAATGTGCCCATTTTTATTGACGATACTCCCGCGATCAACATTTTCGAACTGAGAGCAAAGTGCCGCCGGATGAAACAGCAGCACGATATTCAGATGGTAATTATTGACTACCTGCAGCTGATGACTGGCTCTACAGAAGGGAAGGGTGGTAACCGCGAACAGGAAATTGCCAGTATCTCAAGGGCACTGAAAAGTCTGGCAAAAGAACTGAACATCCCCGTGATAGCGCTTTCACAGTTGAGCCGTGCCGTCGAGGTGCGGGGAGGCAGCAAGCGGCCTCAGCTGAGCGATCTTCGCGAATCGGGCAGTATAGAGCAGGATGCAGATATTGTTGCATTCATCTATCGGCCTGAATATTACCAGATACTGGAAGACGAAAGTGGCCAGAGCCTGAAGGGAATCGCAGAGTTTATCGTGGCGAAACACCGCCACGGCGCACTCGATACCGTGCGCATGCGCTTTCTGGACACCTTTGCAAAATTTACAAATCTCGATGATTTCACCGGGAACGATCCGTTGGCAGGTCCGTTTCAGCCAACAGTCGTGACTCGTCCATCGAAAATGAACGACGAAGATATACCGTTCTGAAAAGACACGTTTTCGGGCGGATGAGTGCGTACCTGTCCGCCCGAAAACGATGGGGAATTAATTGTCGATGCTTTTCTTGTCAGTTTCACGCATACCCTGACGAATTTCGTCTTCCACCGCGTTTTTGGCGCTGTTGAACTCGCGTATGCCCTTTCCGATGCCACGCATCAGCTCAGGTATCTTTTTGCCGCCAAAGAGCAGCACCACTACCAGAAAAATAAGCAGAAACTCGGTGGCGCCCAACTGGCTGAGGAACAAAAGAGTGTTGATCATGATCTGTAATTTTTAGAATAAGAACGTGGCATGGCTGCCAGTAGCCGGGCAACAAGCCCGGTTGCTGCAAAGGTACGTCGGAACGGTGGTAGTTGGCCAGGTTATTTGGAAATCATTGTGATTGAGTGCCGGGTATTTATACTCAAAAGTTTTTAACTTTGAACACATTTTCATCACGCTCACAAAAATCATCAGAATGACACTCCAAAATGCCACACAAGCTCTAAAAAAATACTTCGGTTATGACCAGTTCAGGCCGCTGCAGTCCGATATTATTCAGGCTGTTTACGACAACCGGGATGTACTGGTGCTGATGCCTACCGGCGGAGGTAAAAGTATATGCTATCAGATTCCGGCTGTTACCCTCGAAGGAACCGCTGTCGTTATCAGTCCGCTCATAGCCCTGATGAAGGATCAGGTTGAAGGCCTGAGTGCTAACGGTATTCCGGCCGCCTATATTAACAGCTCCATGGATGCTGCCCAGATTCGGAGGGTAGAAGATGCAGCCCTTGACGGACACATCAAGGTGCTGTATGTGAGTCCCGAAAAAATGGTCTCTCAAGGTTTTCAACCGCTGCTTAAACGACTCAAAATCAGTTTGTTCGCTGTTGACGAGGCGCATTGTATCTCTGCCTGGGGGCACGATTTCAGGCCTGAATACACCCAGCTTAAATTTCTCAAGGAGCAGTATCCGGGTGTACCCATGATTGCTCTTACGGCAACAGCCGACAAGCTAACCAGAAAGGATATAGTCAGTCAGCTTGAACTCAGTGATCCGGCTACATTTATAGCGTCTTTCGATCGGCCCAATATCAGCCTGACAGTGGCTTCCGGACAGAAACGGTTTGAACAGATTGTAGCTTTCCTGAAAGAAAAACCCCGGCAGTCGGGTATTATTTATTGTCTGTCCAGGAAAAACTGTGAAATGCTCGCCGAAAAGCTCAATCAAAAGGGATTCAGGGCGGCTTACTATCATGCGGATATGCCGGCCTCCAAAAGGAGTCAGACGCAGGAAGACTTTATCAACGACCGTGTACCGATTGTATGTGCAACGATTGCTTTCGGAATGGGGATTGACAAGAGTAACGTCAGGTTTGTTATTCACTATAATCTCCCCAGAAATATGGAGGGGTATTATCAGGAAATAGGCCGGGCAGGCAGGGACGGTCTGCCAGCTGACGCCGTGCTGTTTTTCAGTTATGCAGATGTGATGTCTTACCGTGACATGTTCGAGCAGGGCGACAGTCCGCAGGAGCAGAAGGATCTGAAAATTGCCAAGCTGGAGCGCATGTTTCAGTTTGCCGAGGCACTGATTTGCCGGCGGAAGACGGTGCTTAACTATTTCGGAGAGCCCTACGATCAGAATTGTGGCAACTGCGACGTGTGCAAGAATCCGCCAAGACAGTTCGACGGTACTGTAGCGGCCCAAAAGGCACTCTCAGCCGTGCTGAGGACGGGTGAGAAGGTGGGTATGAACCTGCTGGTGGATATCCTCCGCGGAAGCAGCAAGCGGGATATTTTTGATAACAATTACCATCAGATCAAGACATACGGAGCCGGCAAGGAATACAGTTATAACGACTGGCTGTACTTCCTGTTGCAGATGATGCACCTCGGACTTGTTGAGGTTGCCTACGACGACCGCCACCGGCTTCGTGTAACCGATGAGGGTAAAAAAGTGCTTTTTGACGGCAAAAAGGTGCCACTTGCCATGCCAATTCCCAAGGAGCAGCAGCAGGAAAGAGCGCCTCGTTCGGTGGAAAAATCCAGGGCCCAGGTTCTTCGGGAGGAGTTGTTCGAGCGTCTGGTTCAGTTGCGCCGGGCGGTTGCACAACGACAGGGAGTGCCGCCATATCTCATTTTCAGCGATGCCACGCTGCAGATCATGGCAGAGAAACATCCTGTTACCGATAATGCCATGAAGGAAATTTCAGGGGTGGGTGAGCGCAAACTTCAGTTGTACGGTGATGTGTTCATCGGGGAAATAAGAAAATTTGTAGCTGAAAAGAAGGGAGAAGGGCATCAGGTGCGCGGCGGCACCCAGATTATCACCTGGGAAATGTTCCGCGACGGAAACAGTGTGGAAGATATCGCCCAGACGCGTGGTCTGTCGGCTACAACCATACAATCGCACCTGGCAAGTATGTATGAACACGGAGAGACACTGGATATTACGCGCTGGATCGAGCCGGAGGAGCGCGATATTATTCAGGGAGCACTCCATCTTTTTGAGGAACCATATCAGTTAAGGCCAATTCTCGATCATTTCGACGGGCGTTACTCCTTCGACAAGATTCGCTGGGCCATCGCAGATGCTCGCAGACGTACCCGCGGGCAGGAGTGATATGGGGACGGTCATACAAACCGCACTTGTATTTCGCAGAAGGCCCCTGCGGGTTATCCTCAAATGTAGAATAGCCCGCGGGGCCGGCAATGACAGCAATAAACGGGTAGTCGGGGGGATATTAACGTCCGTTTATCTGGAAATCCTCTAAATCTGTCGGTTTTTGATAACATTTATCCACTTGTCGGGTTTCTCTTAGCGTGAAATTTGACTACATTTGCGCGTTTTTTGACAAAAAATTAATGTAATGGCCTCTACGATATTCGATCTGAAGATGCTGAAGGAGCATTATGCTACCTTCTCCGCCCGCGTTGACGCGGCAAAAGCCAAGTTGAACCGCCCGCTGACGCTTTCTGAAAAAATTCTCTTTGCACACTTGCACAGCGACAATCCGCTGGCCGACTACAAGCGCGGAAGCGACTATGTATTCTTTCAGGTTGACCGGGTTGCCATGCAGGACGCCACTGCACAGATGGCCCTGCTTCAGTTCATGACATGCGGCCGCAAGAAAGTAGCCGTACCTTCCACCGTTCACTGCGACCACCTGATTACCGCCGAGAACGGAGCATCGAAGGATATGGTTGTAGCGCTGGACAAAAACAAGGAGGTATTTGACTTCCTGAGTACTGTTTCCCAGAAATACGGTATCGGTTTCTGGAAACCGGGTGCCGGTATCATTCACCAGATTGTTCTGGAAAATTACGCGTTTCCCGGAGGTATGATGATCGGAACCGACTCTCACACGGTAAACGCTGGCGGTTTGGGTATGCTGGCTATTGGTGTGGGCGGTGCCGATGCAGTTGATGCGATGAGCGGTATGGCCTGGGAGTTGCAGATGCCCAAACTGATTGGTGTCAAACTGACAGGTAAACTGCGCGGATGGGCTTCACCCAAAGACGTCATCCTGAAAGTGGCGGGTATCCTCACTGTCAAGGGAGGTACTGGTGCCATTGTGGAATATTTCGGTCCGGGTGCCCAGAGCATGAGTGCCACCGGAAAGGGTACTATCTGTAATATGGGTGCTGAAATTGGCGCAACCACCTCCACGTTTGGTTACGACAAGAGTATGGCTCGCTACCTGAAAGCGACCGGACGCAGCAAGATTGCCAGCCTGTGCAATAAAATTGCTCCGTATCTGACGGGTGATCAGGCGTGTTATGAAAATCCTGAAAAATACTTCGATCAGGTAATCGAGATTGATCTGAGTAAACTGGAGCCACACATCAATGGTCCGTTTACACCAGATCTCGCATGGCCACTTTCCAAATTTGCTGCTGCCGTCAAGAAAAACAAGTACCCGGCCAAACTGGAAGTGGGACTCATCGGTTCCTGTACCAACTCCAGCTATGAAGATCTGACCCGTGCCGCCTCGCTGGCACGTCAGGCGGCGGAAAAGGGTATTGATGTGAAAGCCGAGTTCACCATCACACCGGGCTCCGAGCTCATCCGTTACACGGCTGAGCGCGACGGGCTGTTGAAAGATTTCGAAAAAATCGGTGGTGTAGTGATGGCTAACGCCTGTGGTCCCTGTATTGGCCAGTGGGCTCGCCACATGGATGATATGAAGCGTCCGAACTCCATCATGACATCCTTCAACAGGAACTTCACTTCGCGCAATGATGGAAACCCGAATACACACGCATTCGTGGCTTCTCCCGAGATTGTGACAGCTTTTGCCATTTCAGGTGATCTGACGTTCAATCCGAAGAAAGGAACACTCCTGAACAGCAAGGGTGAAGCGGTTAAACTGGATCCTCCGAAGGGTATAGAGTTGCCCAAGGCCGGATTTGCCGTGGAAGATGCGGGCTATGTGGCTCCCGCCAAGGGCGCTATCAAGGTAGCTGTTGCCAAAGACAGTCAGCGTCTCCAGCTTCTGAAGCCGTTCAAGCCAATCACGAACGACGAACTAAAGGATATGCGCGTGCTTATCAAGGCAAAAGGCAAGTGTACAACTGACCATATTTCCATGGCCGGTCCGTGGCTCAAGTTCCGTGGTCACCTTGAAAATATCTCCAATAACTGCTATATCGGAGCTGAAAACTCCTTCAACGGAGAGCGCAACAAGGTGTTTAACGTGGACAAGGGTGATTACATGGAAGTTCCTGCCAGCGCCCGCCATTATCAAAAAAAGGGTATTGGTACTATCATTTTCGGCGAGGAAAATCTCGGCGAGGGCTCATCCCGCGAACATGCTGCCATGGAACCGCGCTATCTCGGCGTCAAGGCAGTAGTGGTCAAATCATTTGCCCGTATTCACCAGACCAACCTGAAGAAGCAGGGTATGCTGGCGCTCACTTTTGCCAATCCGGCCGATTACGACAAAGTTCGTCAGGACGACAAGGTGACACTGCTCGGTTTTGACTCATTCGCTCCGGGCAAACCACTGCAGATTCGCCTCGATCATGCCGATGGCACCTCCGAAACATTTGCCGTAAATCACTCTTATAACGATCAGCAGATCGAATGGGTGAAGGCAGGCAGTGCACTGAACAAGATCCGCACCGACTTTGGTGCAAAGTAAATACTGAACTTTATCAGCAGCAGGAGCGTTTGGAAAGAAGTACTTTCCAGGCGCTCCTTTTTGCTATATGGAAGTCAAGCATGAAAGTTGCCGGTTTCTCCTTTGTCAGAAATGCCCTGCGCTATGAATATCCCGTGGTGGAGGCAATCACATCCGTCCTGCCGTTGTGCGACTATTTTGTGGTAGCTGTTGGTAACTCCGACGACGAAACACTTGAGCTCATCCGGAGTATAGGGAGCCCGAAAATACATATTATAGAGACGGTATGGGACGACTCTCTGCGCGAGGGCGGGCGCGTACTCGCACAGGAAACCGACAAGGCATTCGGAGCTATTCCGGCGGAGTACGACTGGTGTTTCTACATACAGGGCGACGAGTGTGTGCACGAGGCTGAACTGCCGGCTATTCGCCTGGCCATGGAACAGTATCTGAACAATAAGGAAACCGAAGGGCTTCTTTTCAATTACCGACATTTTTATGGTTCCTACGATTATGTGGGTATCAGCCGGATGTGGTACAGGAGGGAGGTTCGTATCATACGCAACAACCGGCAGATATTTTCATACAAGGACGCGCAGGGTTTCAGAATTCGCACGGAATCCGGCAACAGGAAACTCAATGTACGCCTGATTGATGCGTACATACATCATTACGGCTGGGTACGGGATCCCCGCGCACAGCAACAGAAGCAGTTTGGATTCCACCGTCTGTACATGACCGATGATGGAGTAGCCAGACAGGTTGGAACGTCGGAGATATTTGTTTATGACGGTTCGGAGCCGTTACAGTTGTTTGAGGGTGCCCATCCTGCCGTCATGCAACCAAGGATACATGCCCGGAACTGGCATTTCGAGACCGACCCTACCCGCGTCAGGTGGTCGCTAAAGGAGCGGATTTCCCGGTTTGTGGAGCGTATGACCGGCTGGCGCCCCGGCGAATACAAAAATTACCGGCTGATCCGGTAAGACCGAAAGTATGACGTGTTGACAAATCAACCCATTTGTATTAACTTTGTAGGAAGTCAACCACCAAACGCCATATATCGTGCCCGCACTCGACTCAAACATTGAATACCTGAAGGGAGTTGGTCCGCAACGTGCCGATGCACTGCGCACCGAGCTTGGTATTTTCACCGTACGCGATCTGCTGTTTCATCTGCCGTTCCGTTATGTTGACCGCACGCGATTCCACAGTATTCGCGATTTACATACGGAGGGAGAAACTGTACAGATAAGGGGTATCCTGCGCCGCCTGGAGACGCTGGGTGACGGGCGTGCGCGAAGGCTCGTGGGTAGCCTGCGCGACGAGACGGGACTAATCGAACTGGTCTGGTTTCAGGGAATTCAGTGGCTGGAGAAGTCGCTGCACGTAGGCAAGGAATACATTGTTTTCGGGCGCCTGAATGAATTTAACGGGCGTCTGAATATCACACATCCGGAAATGGAGGAATCGAGCCCCGAAACACTCGGTGCCAAGCCTCGCACACTGGAGCCGGTTTATCCGAGTACGGAAAAGTTAACCAGGAAGGGGCTGGACGCAAAGGGGATTCGAAAACTGACCCGCGGCCTGCTTGACAGCCTGACGCCAGCGGATTTACCCGAGACACTTCCGGATGTACTGATGGAGAAATTCCGGCTAATTCCCCGCTGGACGGCCGTTTCAAAAATTCACTTTCCGGAAAATCAGGGCGAGCTGGATGCCGCCACCCGCCGGCTGAAGTTTGAGGAATTATTCTACTTGCAGTTAAGGCTGCTACAATTGAGAACGAGGCGAAAAGAGGCCTTAAGAGGCTTTATTTTTGGTAAAATAGGTGATTTTTTTAATAATTTTTATCATCAAAAACTGCCTTTCGATCTCACCGGAGCCCAGAAAAGAGTTCTGAAGGAAATCCGGAATGATCTGGCAGCAGGCAAGCAGATGAACCGCCTGGTACAGGGCGATGTGGGGTCGGGGAAGACAGTAGTTGCCCTGATGACCATGCTGATGGCTGCCGATAACGGCTTTCAGTCGTGTATGATGGCTCCGACCGAGATACTGGCCCAGCAGCATTACGAAAATATCAAATCGCTGGCCGATGATCTTGGACTCAGTACAGGATACCTTTCAGGAAGCGTGAAGGGTAAGAAGCGGGAGGCTATTCTGAAGCAACTGGCCTCCGGCGATATGCACATTGTGATCGGAACCCATGCCCTGATAGAACCGTGGGTTCAGTTCCAGAATCTGGGTCTGAGTATCATTGATGAGCAGCACCGCTTTGGTGTGGAGCAGCGCTCAAAACTATGGCAGAAAAATCCGGCCGGACCGCCGCATGTGCTGGTGATGACAGCTACACCCATTCCGCGCACACTGGCGATGACCCTGTACGGTGATCTTGATATCTCGGTAATTGACGAACTTCCGCCCGGTCGAAAACCCATCAGTACCATACACCGGACAGAGCATCACCGGCTGCAGGTGCAGGGTTTTATGCGGGATGAAATAGCCAAAGGCAGACAGGTGTACGTGGTTTATCCGATGATTGAAGAGACAGAAACCCTTGATCTGCAGAATCTGATGGCAGGTTATGAGGCTCTGAGCCGCGATTTCCCGGCGCCACAGTTTCAGATATCTGTCGTACACGGCAAAATGAAGCCGGCAGACAAAGATTTTGAGATGCAGCGTTTTGTGCGGGGCGAAACACAGATAATGGTAGCTACAACCGTCATCGAAGTGGGAGTGAACGTACCGAATGCCTCGGTGATGGTCATAGAGAACGCGGAGCGGTTCGGATTGTCGCAATTACACCAATTACGCGGGCGCGTGGGCAGGGGTGCGGAACAGAGTTTCTGTCTGTTGCTGACAAGTTTCAAGATGAGTTCGGAGAGCAAAGAGCGTATCCAGACTATGGTACGCACCAATGACGGTTTTGAAATAGCGGAGGTGGATCTGAAACTGCGCGGACCCGGTAATATGGAAGGAACCCAGCAAAGCGGGATGCTCCGTTTTATGATTGCCAATCTGGCACAGGACGGCCTGATACTTGCGGCCGCCAGGGATACGGCCGTGGAGATACTTGAACAAGATCCCGATTTAAGTACCCCTGAGAACCAGCGCCTGAAAGTACATCTTGCTTCAGAGGGAAGAGAGGCGAAGGTCTGGAGCCGAATCTCCTGATTCAGAAGCCGAGATTTTGAAGTGCCTCCTGCTGGGCAGCGATAAACGCCCGGTGCTGTTCCGTATCCGGATTAAAAGGCCGGTGGCGCAGTGCTGCATTGATTTTTTCGAGTGCTGCATTGGTTTTCCGTGTGTTTTCACTGAAATAGGTATTGGAAAAATAATCCCAGATGTACGCCACCGCCACATCCGACGGATGTATCATATCGGCGGCATAAAAGCGGTAATCTCGCAGGTCATCCAGCAGTATTTCATAGGCAGGGAAATAGTGCGCTTCCGGGATTTGCCGGCAGACAGCCTCACAGGCCAGAGAGAGCACCGCCTTGCTTCGCTGGTTTTCAATCATCCCTCTGCGCAGGTGCCGAACCGGACTGACAGTCAGTATAAAGCGCATATCAGGGTTCTTTTCGAGTAGTTTACTCAGGCAGCCAGTCAGTGTTTCAGTGACAAAATCAACCGACAGGCGGCGGGTACTGAATAGGCTGTCGGGCATTTTGTGGTTGTTAGCCACTATTTTCCCGGGTTCATTCAGGTAGAATACGTCGGCGGTGCCGAGGGTAATCAGTGTATGCGTTGCCTCATGCAAGAAAAGAGCCGACTCCCGGTACGTCTCGTTCATGCCCGAGAGTGTTTCATCCGGATCCGGTTTGGCGAACTGGCTGTGATGATCCCAGCTTCTCCACACACCCTGATTTTCAAAGATACTGTCACGGGTATAAATGACGTTACCTTCGAGTAATTGAGCAAGTGAGCCTGCAATTGAATAAGGGTTATATGCCACCCCGAACGGGTTGACAAGCGTTTTAAATCGCAGATCGTTTAAACGGGTGCCAATATGTTCGGTAAAGCATGAGCCAGACAGTAAAATCCTGTCTTTGTGACTTATTTGGAACGGGGACGCCACGCCTGGAAAAATGGTGCGAAAGGAGTTCATGAAATAGAATTTTATTTCGGTGCAAACTTGCTACTTTTGAGCCTTATTTTCTCTATGAGCCTATTGAAAGATATTTTCGGCTGGATACATCCCGAAACCGAACAGAAGCCCGATATTGCTTTTGGTCGCTATACCGATATGTACAAGCCTGCGGGCAGATCCGTACATTTCGATCGTTCACTCGGGCACTTCGACAAGGGGGAGTTGCTTGACTCCTACCGAAGCTTCTTTACGTACCTGACAGATGAACGCTCTCCGAACCATATTCATGTTCGGGACGAGGTTGATATAATCCATTTTGAATTCTTTCAGGGGTCATGTCTGATCAGGGGCCATGCAGACCGTAACGGAGTACGGGCCGGGAGCAGGGTTGCACGCGCGGGCGATCTGAATGTCGGTTTTCTGAGGCAGTTGATGGAGGCCAACCACAGGCTGAGTTTCAGTCGTTTTGCGCTTGATAACGAAAATAACCTGTGTATAGTGTTCCAGACGGAATCGCTGGATGCCTCGCCCCTGAAGTTGCTGCATGCCTTGCGGGAACTTGCCATCAATGCGGATAAAAAAGATGATTTGCTGCTGGATGAGTTCAAGTCGCTGGAGCCGGCACCCGATCAGTTTCGTATTGATATACCGCAGCAGGAGAAAGATGTCAAATACGAATATTTCCGACAGGAGACAGAAGCGGCATTATCTCTGCTGGAGGCCGGAAAGCCTGATTCCAATCAGTACCCGGGTTTATTCGCCTACTACCTGCTGAGTGTGGCCTACAAACTTGATTATCTGATACTTCCGGAAGGATTTATACTTGATGTACTTGAAAAGATTCACAGCGCATACTTCACCAAAAATCAGTCACCGCCGCAGGTCAGGCTGCAGCAGGTGGTCAAAGAGTTCCGGCGCATGCTGAATCGTTCCAGGGAAGAAGTGCAGGCCGAGATGTATCGCACCAGAAGTACTTTTGGTGTGAGTCCGCCACTGCCTCACGGAAGTGTTTCTGCGCTGATTGAGAAAGAACTCCCCAATATGGAGTGGCCCCTCGCAAATGGTCACGAAAAACTGGCTGAGGCCCTGCCGATGTATATCGTCAGTTACCTGCTGTTCCATCACGCGCCGCCTCCGCCCGACCGCGAATTACTCCATCTTTACTACAGAGTAGCCGAGAACAACTATTTTATCAGACTGGGTTTCAGCCGTTCGTTCCGTGACAGTTCTGGGCGCCCCGACAAGCGGGCGATTCGCGCCGAAATAAACCGGATTCAGAACACATACGGCAGTGAATATCCAAAACTGAGAATCAACACGGACAAACTGGACTACTCTTCCGTTGCCATGTTTGGAAAGACATTTCTTCAGGCTGTCAGGGAAATTGACTTAAGCCGGCCTGATCGTTAATAATACTCCTTATGAGTGAATATCTCGACTTGTACAGACAAGTAATCGTCAAAATTGCCACGCCGTACAGTACTGGCACCGGGTTTTGTCTGAGCGACAGAAACGTGATTGTCACCAATTATCATGTGGTGGAGGGTAACCTGTCCGTTATTGTGGAGAGTGCCGGTTTTGACAGGCAGCTGGTAGATGTATTGTATATTGACGCCAGATATGATCTTGCTTTCCTGAGTGCTCCGTCGAGCAGCGGGACACTCCCCGTGGTGAAGCTCGGGGTGAGCAAAACCTTAAAGGCACTGGACAGGGTGACGGCGATAGGGCATCCGTTTGGACTGAAATTTTCTGCCAAGAGTGGTGTGATTTCGAATACATCGGAGAGTATGAACGGAGTGCCTTACCTGCATATTGATGCTGCGCTTAATCCGGGTAACAGTGGCGGGCCGCTGGTTGACACCGACGGGGATATTGTGGGTATCAACACATTTGTGATGAGAGAGGGCGATAATACCGGTTTTTCGTTGCCTGTCCGGTTTTTGGCTGAGACCCTTGTTGCTTTTGAAAATGTCGGATCCGCGATGTCTGCACGTTGTACCGGCTGTATGTCGGTGGTTACGGAAGCGGCCATAGAGAATGAGCGGCTTTGCAACAGGTGCGGCCACAAGGTTCAGTTGCCGCATCAGGTGGATGAATATGTTCCGTCAGGGCCTGCCAGAACCATCGAGCGTATGATCAGCAGCATGGGGCATGATGCCGGATTATGCCGCTCCGGTCACAATTCGTGGGAAATCAAGGAGGGTAGCGCCATGATACACGTGATTTATCACGAAAAATCGGGTCAGATTTATGCGGAAGCTGTACTGTGCGAGTTGCCGGGGGATAACATAAAACCCCTGTATGAGTACCTGTTGAGAGAGAACTACAACAACAGCGGACTGACGCTGAGCCTTCACGACAGAGATATTGTGCTTTCTTTCCTGATTTTCGAGCAGTATCTGAACGAAGAAACCGGCAAGCAACTGCTTTCCGCGTTATCCCTGAAAGCGGATTATTACGACAATGTACTAGTGGAGCAGTTTGGTGCCCACTGGAAAGACAAATCCTGAAATTTCGTACGTGGACTAACTGGCAGCAGCTTCCTGTTCTTCGGCCACATCCAGTTCTATGCGCAGGTTTTCGATGATAAAATCCTGGCGCTCGGGCGTATTTTTACCCATGTAATAATCCAGCACGTGATCCAGCTTGGTATCTTCCGGCAGGATAACCGGATCGAGACGTATATCCTCGCCGATAAAGGCACCGAATTCGCCGGGTGAAATTTCACCGAGACCCTTGAATCGGGTTATTTCAGGCTTCCCGCGGAGTTTTTTGATTGCCCCCTGTTTTTCGGATTCCGAGTAACAGTAAAACGTCTGTTGTTTGTCGCGTACGCGGAATAGAGGCGTCTGCAGGATATACAGG
>JBEGNB010000147.1:0-3620 GCA_041182785.1 Bacteroidota bacterium | reverse complement strand
GTCCCGATGTGCCCCAGCGGACCATCAGGTTGTTTTCTCCCGATAAAAAGCCCTCCGTCAGACGTCGTTGCCGGGTATCAATGCCGGTTGGTACGCTGGCGTACTGCAGAAGTTTCCGGATATCGTCCAGTTCCCAGCCGGGTACCGCCTGCAGTTCGTAATTATTGAGAAACGGCCCCAGTTTTTCTCTGTAATCAATCAGTCCGGCAATCAGCTGAGCAGAAATAACACCGGGCTCCAGCAATTCGACTGCCGTGGCTTTGTTGATATCAAGCGGTTTTTCCAGGCGAATATCCTGAAGTTCAAGGTAGGGTATCAGTCCGGATTCGGCTGCCGCTTCGGCATCTGCGAAGTATTTCTCCGGATTTTCTTCCGTATGCGATTCCTGCTGTGCTGAGAGAGAGAGTGAAAGTGACAGGAACAATACAGGAAGTGACAGTAGTTGGATTGGTGAGGTTTTCATGGGTTTGCGGGTTTTAAGTGCGTGTTCAGGATTCCCTCACCGAGTCAAAAACGGCTGATTTTTCCACCGGCAGAGAATCCTGAACAAGCACTGATACAATAATACGGGAATAAAATCAGATTTGCAAGGGTCGCATAACCTGCGCAGCATCATTTCTGAATATACTTCTTACATATTCTCTCATTTTTTTTCCTGATTTCAGATTTTTTTCAAAATCTTTCGACTTCTAACCAAACTGTACTCGGAAAAATGGAAAAACCTTGGCTTCAGCACTATCCGGCGGGCGTTCCTGCCAATATCAATCCTGACGCATATGCACGCGTGACGGACATGCTCGACGAATGCTTTGTGAAATACAAGGACCGTCCGGCGTTTTATTTCATGGGTAAAATGCTCACTTTCAAACAGGTGGATGAGATGAGCCGTCATTTCGGTGCCTACCTGCGTACGCGCGGGCTCGAGCCGGGTGATCGCGTGGCCCTCATGATGCCCAACATCATGCAATATCCGATTGCCATGTTCGGAGCCCTCCGGGCAGGCCTGATTCTGGTGAATACCAATCCGCTTTACACACCGAGAGAGATGCGTCACCAGTTCGTTGATTCCGGTGCCAAGGCTATTATTATTGCAGAAAATTTTGCCCATAATCTCGAACAGATTATCGGCGAAACCCAGATTAAAACCGTTGTTCTCACGTCAATTGGCGAAATGCTCGGACTAAAGGGCGCCATAGTCAATTTTGTGATCCGAAAGGTGAAGAAGATGGTACCCAAATACAATCTTCAGAATACTATCTGTTTTACCGATGCTATCAATCAGGGTAAGAAATTCACCATACCCAGGCACCAGTCGGGTCCCGATGATGTGATAGCTCTGCAATATACGGGTGGTACCACAGGTGTTGCCAAGGGAGCCATGCTCACCAACCGCAATCTGGTAGCCAATATGATTCAGATACGTGCGTGGCTCAATCCGCTCTTCCCCGACGGAGCCAGTCCGTTGGTACTCTGCCCGCTGCCGCTGTATCATATTTTCTCCTTCACGGTGAACTGTCTGGCATTTATGGAGGCCGGCGGGGCCAACGTGCTGATTGTCAATGCCCGTGATTTGCCGGCCCTCATCAAGGAGTGGAAGAAATATCCTGTTAATCTGATGACGGGTGTGAATACCCTGTACAACGGATTGCTTAATCATCCGGACTTCAAAACTATTGATTTCAGTACGCTGCGCGCATCCGTAGGTGGAGCAATGGCCGTACAGCGGGCGGTTGCCGAGCGCTGGCAGCAGGTTACTGGTTGTCAACTGACCGAAGGATATGGAATGACCGAGAGCAGTCCGGTTATTACGGTTAATCCGGTGGACAGCACCATGCGTATAGGTACCATTGGCGTGCCGGTACCTTCTACAGATGTGCGTATTGTTGATGACAGCGGTGATCCGCTCCCGGCCGGTAGCGATCACATCGGAGAAATACAGGCGCGTGGTCCACAGGTGATGAAAGGCTACTGGCAGCGCCCCGAGGCTACCGCCGAAACGATCAAGGACGGCTGGCTGTGCACAGGAGATATTGGATTCATGCATCCTGACGGCTTTTTCCAGATAGTTGACAGAAAGAAGGATATGATTCTGGTTTCCGGCTTCAATGTTTTCCCCAATGAAATCGAAGATGTGCTGGCCATGCACCCGAAAGTGCTGGAATCCGCAGCAGTCGGTGTTCCCGATGAGAAATCCGGGGAGGTAGTGAAAGTTTTTGTTGTGAAAAAAGACCCGTCGCTTACTACCGAGGAGCTCATCGCGCACTGCAGGGAAAACCTGACGGCATACAAGGTTCCTCGCCAGGTTGAATTCCGCGACACGTTGCCCAAGACAAATGTCGGAAAGATACTCAGGAGGGAGCTCAGAGGCCTGTAGTCTTTTCTTAACCAAATGACAAATACGTGATTACAAGAAAATATAAATGGTTGCTGCTGCTGATTATTGTGGCAGCAATCATTTCTGCCCTGCTCTTTTTGGCCACCCGGGCTGCCTGTGGTAACATGGAACCTGCGCCGATTGTGGTGACCGATACACTCCTGCCTCCCGTACGCGAGTATGACACCTTTTACGTGGTACCCCGTGAGATAAGGGTGAGGGATTATTTCAAATTCATGGACACGTTATTGAAACGCCTCGACGGGGAGGTGGCCTATGATTTGAATGAATATATCCTGCTGCGTACCAATCCGAAGTTACTGGACAGTCTGATAGGCACCGACTATTACCTACGAAAAGCCCGGGGAGAGTTTGTTTACAACCAGAAACAGCTGGCTGTACTTCACAAAGGGGATACTATTTTCATACCAGGCGATTCACTGGCGGCCCGTGTAAAGCGGCGGATGGACGCTACCTGGCTCGATATCAACATACCGGAGTTCAGGCTCCGTATTGTGGAGGGCAGTGATACCCTGTTTACATTGCCCGTGCGCGTGGGACAAAACCGGCAGCGATTTCTGGAAACTATCGGCAGGGATGAAATTCTGCGCACCAAAACCGGTACGGGAAAGATCATCCGCGTAAACAAGTACCCGGTATGGACCAATCCCGTGGACGGGGAGGAGTATAAAGATACCGAACGCGACGACGGCCTGCGCACAAAAATGCCACAGATACCCTGGCTTGAACCTGAAATAAACGGTGCCCGTTACGGACAAATGATACACCCCACCACCAATCCGGAGACGCTGAACAAAGCCTATTCAAACGGCTGTATCGGGGCATCAGAGGCCGACAGCTGGCTCATATACGCCATGGCGCCCATTGGTACAAAAGTGGTTATCCGTTACGACAGAATGAAAATAACGGCACAGGGTGATACCGTGTGGCTCAGGCATGTGTACGACAAGAAGAAAATGAAGAAAGAGTAACTTTGTCTCATGCATACCGACCCACAAATACTCGCATACCACAACACGGATTACCGTGTAAACGGCTTCCTGCACCCCATTCGCATTGGTGAGTTATCGTCAGAGGCAGATGAGTTGCTAAGAGAACATGATTTTACCGAATGGGCTTTTATCACCGCCTGGAATCCCATGTCGGAACCGCTTGGCGATGCGGAAAACAGACTCAGAAACGCTGAACTGAAGTCGCAGCTAAGTGCGTGGGTAGTAATGGAGGG
>JBEGNB010000146.1:0-3952 GCA_041182785.1 Bacteroidota bacterium | reverse complement strand
TCCGAGCGGTTGTCCGGGCACTTCGCCACCCACGTTATATTCAACCTCTTCCATGGTGAACAGGTAGTATCGGTCGGGGGTACCTGGTCGGGGAATAATCACGGCCGACTGGGCCGAACTGAAACCACCGCCCTCGGTATTGCCCATATCGTACATCACGTCGTGGTTTCTGTTCCATATTATTCCGCTGCTTTGTCCGCTCAGTACCGGATCGCGACCACCGCCGTTGGAGTAGAACAACAGATTCCCGTTGGCATCGGCGATGGAAGCACTTCCCTCGAAAGAAAACATGGAACTTGGCGTGGTGATTACAGGAACTCCGGAATTGAAATCCAGGGCGGCTCCCATTCCAAAATGCCATACATTCCCCTCTTTCTGGGCGTAAATACTGCCTGTGAATATACACAGCAGCAGAGCGATGGTCAGTTTTTTCATGCTGTTTATCTGATAAGGGTGATGTCTCCGGATTTTTGCACAGTTCCGTCGCAGGTATTCATTTCAATCTGATACGTATATACGCCTGCGGGCGCGGGCCTGCCCGAGAAGAGCCCGTCCCAGTGCGCCGAGGCATCTTCTGATTCAAAAACCAGTTCTCCCCAGCGAGAGTAGATACGCAAAAGATATCCTTCCGGACGAATATCTGCTCCAAATACCTGAAAGATATCATTGCCGGTACCCGTTTCACTGCCCGGTGCAAAGATATTGGGAATATAGAACGGGCACGGTTTTTTCACCGTGACCGTGACGGAGGCCGAGTCGGCACATCCGTCGGAATCAAGGCCGGTAACAGTATAAGTAATTGATTCCTGGGCAATTAAAACCGGATTCGGACAATCCGTGCAACTCAGGCCGAAGGATGGTTGCCAAAAATAAGTGAGCGCTCCGGAGGCATTGAGTACCACAGGCTTACCCTCGGATACCAGCGTATCCGGTACGGCACTGACCACGGGTGGCGTTAGAACAGTCACAAAGACCTGTGCCGAGTCGGAACATTCGCCGATGGAAACGACCGCTGTGAACACACCGGATTCGTCGGGAACTGTGGCGAGGTTCGGCTTGTCGGAGAGAACCGAGCCGGATTTATCCAGCCAGGAATAGCTGTTACCGCCGGAAGCCGACAGAAGCGCGATTGTTCCCTTGCATATTGTTGTATCTGAAGAAACCTCGATATCGGGAGTAGTTCCTTTGGAGGTCACCAGAACAGTGTCCCTCAGCAGTCCGCACTCGCTGTTCACCGTCACGGAATACTCACCGGGGACGGTAACGGAAATACCGGGCGTGTTTGCCCCGGTATTCCACAGTATAGCGCCGGGAGTATCGAAGACAGGTTTCAGCACCAGTGTTTCCCCTGTACATATAGCTGTATCGGCAGGCAGAACAGCCGTTCCTTCAAAACTCTGACAAACAGTGGACTCCTGAAGCAGAGTGGCGTTCATTATATCCGTAATATTCTGCTTTACAGTATTTTGTGAAGGCACCAGTTCATAATCGAGTGGTACAGGAATTGATGAAGGTGGCAGGATATTCACCTGAACAGATTTACGACAGCAGGAAAAGCGGGGATTTGCCTTGCTGATAATACCCCGCTGGGCGATACCTGTATTGCTGCTGTCCGTCAAGCCACAGAATATCACTTCACCATTTCTGAAAATGGCATCGTAACCGTAATCCTGCTCATCTGAACCGAAGGCGATACTGCCAGTGAGGTTACCATCGGTAGTCAGGGTGGAAATAATGAGATCCACATCGGTGGGTGGAAAGACCACAGGCGTTGACACTGCTGCCAGTGCCAGCGTGTCATTTCCGATCTTGCCGATAGCGACTGGCGCCATTCCCTGTTTATTATTGATAAGAGTCTGCCCGAGAATGGCACCGTTTGCGTTTAATCGAAGCAGGCATGTTCGACCTGTAGTAACGCTTATATTATCGCTGTACAGGTAAGACACCACCATTATTTCATCATTATCCAGCGGAATACCGTCTATTGCAACTTCCTCTTCATCCGGGCGGCTGTACTCTCTGGACCAAATGATATCACCATTATCGGAGCAGCGAACAATGAGAATACCGCGTTTATTGAAGTCATAGGTATCGCCCAGCAGGAAGAAGCCGCCCGACTGAACCGGCACAATCCTGTTCAACGCCAGCAGTTCGCCGACGCTGTACATTTTTTCCCAGAGTACCTGACCCGTCGCCGAGAAACGGGCTATCATGACCCGCTGAATGAAGTCGGAAGACAGGCGGCTCATCCCCACCGCCACAACACTTCCGTCCGGCATTTTCTTTGCGTCGAACCAGTCGTCCTGATCTTCCGGATCACCCCAGACGGTCTCGGTTTTGAAGTTGCCGCTGGCGTCGAGCTGCAGTACCGAGGCATCAAAATACTGGTTTAGCCCGTAATTATTGTTAAAAAGGAGAATATCACCATTATCCAGTGAAACCAGCGCCTTCGGTTCGCGGCCGAATCCGGATCTTTTAGTCCAGAGAAGATTACCTGTGGCATCGAAGCCCGATATGAGTGCATAAAAATCGGAGCCGTCTCTGGCGGAGCCCGCGGCCACCCAGCCCTTGTCGGGGCGTGTTCCGAGGGTACTGTACTGGAACAGGGCATTACCGGAAGAGAACACTTTGGTGAACGTCTGGGCGCAGGCGAGGCTTTGGCAGAAAATGAGCGCGAGGGCGAAAAGTAATTTCATATTTTATTGGTCAGGTAGAGAATGGATGCCATCAGGAACATCCGGGTTGCCTGTCAAAGTCAAGATTGCATGCACACCACTGCCAGAAGATAGCAATCATGACAGAAATAATTACTTTATCGCCTGAAAGTTTACAATACTATACGAATCTGAATAATAAAACGAGAAATGTATGTTTTTATCAAATATCAACTTTTCCAGCCCACCATCTCCATCAATGACGCCGGCCCCTGATGATACGGCCCTTCATCCAGATCCATTTCCACCTCGCGGGTCACGATATCCGACAGTCCTGCGAAATCGCTTCTGAGTTGTTCGTCTGTGAAAAGCATGACCGGATCAGTAGGGCCGCCCGACGGCTTGCCGATCTGATTGACAGAAAAACCGACCAGATACAATACACCGCCCTCCCGGAGCAGGGGAATCAGTTTGCTGAAACAGTCGCGGCGGATATCCGGCGGGAGATGGGTAAACGCGAGCGCAATACAGTCGAAACTGTCTTTTTTGCCGGAATAGCCCTGAAACGAGTTGATTTCATAGTGAATCTGTACCCCCCGGGAGGCTGCAAGCTGCATGGCCTTGGCTTTCCCGGCTTCGCTCATATCGAATGCCGATACATGCCAGCCCTTTTCGGCTGCATAAACGGCGTTGCGGCCCTCTCCTTCTGCCGGAAAAAGGATATTGCCGGCGGGACGGCTGTCGAGGAAAGCCCTGAACAGTTCGTTGGGTTCGGTACCGTAGGCAAATTCGCGGGAGAGATATCGCTGATTCCAGAATTCTACTGACATAAAGGCAATTGAGCGTGAAGATATGTGACAGCAAAGTTACATCCGGGAATGACAACCGACTACCTCTGTTCAGAACTTATTGCGCATCCGGAGGGCCACGTTCACCAGCAGAATCAGAACAGGCACTTCAATCAATGGACCGATAACAGCTGCGAAGGCGGCCCCGGAGTTGATTCCAAACACAGCAATTGCCACGGCGATACCCAGTTCGAAGTTGTTTCCGGCAGCAGTGAACGCCAGCGAGGTGCTCTTGGGATAATCTGCTCCGGCGCGTTTAGCCAGAAAAAAGGCGCTGAAGAACATGATAACAAAGTACAGTACAAGCGGGATAGCGATTCGGAATACATCCATTGGAATCTGTACGATCAGGCTGCCCTTGTAGCTGAACATCACCGCGATGGTGAAAAGCAATGAGACCAGCGTAACCGGACTGACTGCCGGGATAAATACTTGCTGATACCATTCAGC